>NZ_JBFARL010000018.1:0-4997 GCF_040674655.1 Actinomadura sp. NPDC049753
GTGCGCGCCGCCGGACTTCTCGGCGCGGCCGACGCGGCCCGCCGGAGCGTGGACGCCCCGCTGCCGCCCGCCGAACGCGGCGACGTCGACCGCATCACAGCCGCGGCGACCGCCGTCCTGGGCGAGCGGGCCTTCGTCGAAGCGTTCCGCCGGGGCGGGCAGCGGGCCTTCACCGAGGCCTTCCCCCCGGGCGCCCCGACGGTCAGCTGAGGCCCGAAAGGTCGCGGTCCACGACCGTGTTGCGGTCGGTGGGACGGTTCCCGAGGGAGAGCTGAGGCCATTGCCCGGAGAGTTCCTGGCGGCTGCGCTCGCTCCAGGCGCGGGCCTCGTCCCCGCGGGTCTTGTAGAAGTTGAGCGCGTACCCGCCGGTGTGGACGCGCAGGAGCGTGAATCCGCCCGGATACTCCTTGACCGCCCCGACCTCCTGCTGGACGACCCGGGGCGCGAGCGGGAAAACGGAACGCTGGTTGCGGTGCGTGTGACCCGCGTGGTGGAGGAACACGCCGGGCGTCCGGTTGTAGGCCGCGAGGATCCGCAGGGACTGGCCCGCGTCGAGGGAGTGGGCCCCGGTGACGGCGAGCGGGTCGTTCTCGGTGAAGAGCGGGTGGTGGCCGAAGACGAGGGTGGGGCGCTCCGGGTCCTTCTTCAACTCCGCCTCGAACCAGGCCTGCTGCTCCCCCGAGAGGCCGCCGGAGTCGCCGCCGTCGCCGGGCTTGTCGTAGGTGTCGAGCCCGATGACGCGCAGGCCCCGCAGGTCGTGGGAGAAGTACGTCCGGCCGGACGTCGAGAACGCGTCCTTGAAGCAGTCGTTCCCTTGGTGCTCGCCCGGGCTGCACCCGCCGTAGGGAGCCCCGGTGTGCGCCCGGTCGTGGTTGCCGCGGGCCACCAGGTAGTCGTCGCCCAGGGTCCCGAAAGTGTCGAGGATGCTCTTGGCGCTCGCGAGATCGGCGGGAGCGGCCTCGCTCGACACGTCCCCGGCGGCGAGAAGGAACTGCGCACCCCTGGCCCGCGCGTCGGCGATGAGAGCGTGCGCCATCACCTCGGGATAGGGCGGGTGGCCGGGCACCTGCTCGATGCCTTTGATCCAGGGAAGCTGACCGACCAGCCCGGCCACCGTCTCGCCCAGGTGCAGGTCGTTGCAGAGGGCGACCGAGAAGAGGTGGCGGCCCGGAGGCGGTTGCGGGGTCGTGAAAGCGAAGACGTCCCCATGGGGGGCGCCCGCCGCTCGGCCCGCGGCCAGCCAGGTGGGAGCGGCGTCCCGTCCTCTGGAGCGGGCCCTGTAGTAGTAGGTGCGCCCAGGCTCCAGGCCGGTCAGCTCGACGTAGTGGTACGGGGTGCCGGACGGGCCGTACGCGACGCTGGTGAGGCGGGACGGGTGCGTCCCGTAGAGGACCTCGGCGTCGGACGGCGCGGGTCGTATCCGCCCCAGGCCGTCGTCCGTCCCGGGGACGCCCGTGTACCAGGTGAGGACGGCCGTCGTCTCCGTGACGGTGACCAGTTCGAGGTTCACCGGCCGGACGTCGTCCGAGGCCCGCGCGGACGCCGCCTCGACGGCGGGCAGGAGCGAGGCGCCCGCGACGACGGCGCTCCAGCGCAGGAGCGCCCGGCGGGAGGGCCGGCAGCAGATCACGATCGTCACGGTCGCAGCACGAAGCCCCCCGCGCCAGACCCAAAGTCACCACGATCGACAGACCCGGCCGTCGACCGGCGAACCACCCGAAAGCGCCCGGACCCCGGTCAGCTCACAAGGACGCCAACCCCCGCGCAGACCCACCCCCACGCGCAGACCCACCCGCAGCGTGAGCCGACCCACCACAGGGGTCAGGGCATCACCGGGGTCAGGGCATCACCGGGGTCAGGGCATCACGGCCTGGAGGCGCTCCTCGCGGAGGCGCCCGGCCCACGAGTCGTCCAGCGGGGGGATGTCCCTCCCGACGGCCCAGCGGAGCAGCAGGTCGGCCAGGCCGGGGTTGCGGACGAGCGCAGGGCCGTGCATGTAGGTGCCGAGGACGCGGCCGCTGTAGGCGCCCTCGAAGCCGTTCCCGTCGCCGTTGCCGACGCCGTGCAGCACCTTCGCGAAGGGGCGCGCGTTCGGGCCGATGTGCGTGACGCCCTGGTGGTTCTCGAAGCCGGTGATGCGCGGGACGTTCAACTCGCCCGCGACGTCCCCGACGATCTCGCCGACGGCGCGCTGCTCGCCGCGGCCGGAGCGGATGTCGAGCAGGCCGAGGCCCGGCACGGGCTGGCCCTCCTCGCCGCCGAACTCGTGGCCGAGCAGCTGGTAGCCGGCGCAGACCGCGAACACGACCGCGCCGGACTGCACGGCCCGCGCGAGGCCGCCGTCGCCCCGCAGCCGCTGCGCCGCGAGGATCTGCGGCCGGTCCTCGCCGCCGCCGAGCAGGTAGATGTCGCCGTCGGCGGGCACGGGCTCGTCGGACCGGAGGCTGACGGTCTCGGTGGGGATGCCGCGCAGCGCCGCGCGCCGCTCCAGGACGATCGTGTTGCCCTGGTCGCCGTAGGTGCTGAGCAGGTCCGGGTAGATCCAGACGATTTTGATGCGGTCAGACGACACGGCCGTACCTCGTTCGGATGGTCTGGAAGGCGGTGTAGTTGGCGATCACGTCCAGGTGCCCGGGCGGGACGGCCATGACCGCCTGGTCGATGTCGTCCACCACCGTGAAGGACACCTCGGCGGCCTCCAGCCGGGCGGCGAGGTCGATGCGGCGCTCGCCGGTCACCCACACGGGGCGGCCCCGCAGGATGCGGTAGTCGACGTCCCACAGCCAGGACGTGTCGCGGCCGTCGGGGCCCTGCGCGTTGATCGACAGCGCGACGGGGCCGGGCGCGGGCTGCAGGACGTCGAACGCCTCCAGCCATCCGGCGGGGTTCTTCGACAGCAGCAGCCGGATCGAGCGGCCCTGGTGCTCGACCGTCGTGTACCGGCCGGCGACGGAGGTGACCTGCGACAGCAGCGGGAGGGCCTGCTCGGGCGGCACCCCGAACTGCGCGACGACCGCGAGGGCGATCAGGGCGTTCGAGCGGTTCGCGCGGCCGGGCAGGGACAGGCCCGTGAGGGAGTACGCCCGGCCGTCGGGCGCGGTGATCGTGTCGCCGCGCAGCGTCCAGTCGGGGCGGGGGCGGGCGAAGTGGCACTGCCGGCAGCGCCAGTCGCTGTCCTCGTCGGTGTCCTGACGGTCGAGGGGGCCGCCGCACTCGGGGCAGCACCAGGAGTCCTCGCGCCAGTGCTGGCCCGCGGCGACCCAGGTGACGCTCTTGGCCGTGGACGCGCCCCAGGTGACCAGCGGGTCGTCGCAGTTGGCGATGACGTGGCTGGTCGGGGACGCCTCCAGGGCGCGCCGCCACTTGCCGGCCAGCAGCCAGATCTCGGCGGCGCGGTCCATCTGGTCGCGGCTGAGGTTCATCAGCGCGACGATGTTCGCCCCGGTCTCCTTCAGGACCATCGGGACGTACTTCTCGTCGCACTCCAGCACGCCGTAGCGGGCGGACGGGGCGGACGCCAGCGCGGACACGTGACCGGTCGGCATGTTCGCGCCGAACGCGTTGGTGGCGACCTCGCCGAGCGGCGTCATGGCCGAGGTGATCAGCCGGGTCGTCGTCGTCTTGCCGTTGGTGGCGCTGACGAGGACGAGCTTGCGGTCCTTGGCGAGCCTGGTCAGCAGCTCGGGGTCGAGCCGGAGGCCGACCCGGCCGCCGATCACCGAGCCGTCCCCGCGGCCTGCCATTCGGGACATCTTGGCGGCCGTACGACCGAGCGCGACGGCCAGCTGCGAACGCAGCGGAAGATCGCTCATGGACTCCGTCTTCTCTGGATGCGCCGGGAAACCGCTCCGAGCCTAGCCGCTGAGCGGGACGCTCGCGGCGCGCCCGGCGGTTCGGGGGACGTCCGTCACACCATCGGTGCACAATGTGAGCAGCATCACAACGATCCCGGTAAACCACTGGCAGCAATCTTGACCAGTACCGACATGTCGTGATTGCGTGCGACCTCCGACTGCGGTGCGCCGGATTACCAACCACGCGTCCAAGAACGGCGTCACCCACTACTTTTGTCGGGAGCCCCGCTGATGATCGCGGGGAGCGGTGCCCGCCCCGGGCGGCGGGCCTGGATCGCAAGCGTGGACAAGCGGCTAAAAGGCGAGGTCTGAGCGATGCAGTGTCCGACGTGCGGGAATGACACGCCTGGGACGCTCGGCAAGTGTTCGCACTGCGAGGCGCCGATCGACGTGTACTCGGTCGGGCCCGCCGTCCCGCTGGCGTCGCCGGTCGCGGAGGCCGCCCCGGCGGGCGTCGCGGGCGGCGCCGACACGCTCGGGGACCGGACGATGACGGCTCCGCCGTCCTGGGCCTCCGGCCCGCAGGGCGCGCCCGAGCCTCCGGCGCAGCCGCCGCTCCGGCTGTCGGCCGAGCCGCCGATCCGGCTGCCCGCGGAGCCGCCCGCGACCGCCTCGGCGCCGACGCCCGCCGTCGCGTCCCCGCTGCCGTCCCCCGACCCCGACGACACCGCGGCCTGGACGTTCGACCCCGACGCCGACGACGACTCCGGCGCCTTCGCCGCCCCGCCCTCGCAGCCCTCGTGGGCCGGCGGGCAGCAGGCGACGCCCGCCGCGGAGCCGCCCGCCCCGGCCTCGGCGTCGAACCCGTTCGGCCTCCAGGACCAGGCCCCCCGCACGGAGTCGATCGTCCCGGACTCGTGGTTCGCCCAGCCGCGCAAGCCCGAGGCGCCGGAGGCCGACGCCACGCAGGCGTGGGGCCAGCAGCCTCCCGGCGGCCCGCAGTTCCCCGCCCTCCCGGACGCCGAGGCGACGCAGATCGCCCCCGCCGCGGGGCCGGGCCCGGCCATGCCCGGCGCCCAGGGCTTCGGCGACGACCTCGACCGGACGCGGATGGACCCCGGCTCCCCCATGGGCGCCCCCGCCCCGATGGGCGGCATGGGGAACATGGGCCAGCCCCCGATGCAGACGATGCAGATGCAGAAC
>NZ_JBFARL010000018.1:5097-69937 GCF_040674655.1 Actinomadura sp. NPDC049753
GGGCCCATGCAGAACGGGCCCATGCAGAACGGGCCCATGCAGAACGGGCCCATGCAGAACGGGCCCATGCAGAACGGGCCCATGCAGAACGGGCCCATGCAGAACGGGCCGATGCAGAACGGGCCCATGCACCAGGGCCCGATGGGCCCCGGGATGCAGCCCATGGGCGCGATGGGGCCGGGCGACCCCGCGTACGGCGGCTTCCCGCCGGGCCAGTTCCCGCCCGGCGGACCGGGCGGGCCGGGCCAGGGCAAGAGCGGGACGAGCAAGCCGCTGGTCGCCGCCGTCGCCGCGCTGGTCACGGTCGCGGTCGGCGCCGTCGCGTTCGTCGCCTGGCCGTCCGGGGACGACACGCCGACCGGCGGCGACCCGTCCCCGGCGGCGTCCCAGAAGCAGGTCGCGCAGAAGAACGCGATCCCGCCCGAGATGAAGCAGCAGGCCGCCGTCCTGAACGGGATCATCAACGACAGCGTCGACACCCGCCGCGTCCTCGCCGGGGCGCTCGGCCGGGCCGGCAGGTGCAAGACGCTGCCGCAGGCCATCCAGGGATTCCAGACGGTCGCGCAGCGCCGCACGAACCAGATGCGCCGCACGCAGGGCCTCAAGGTCGACAAGCTGGCGAACGGCGAGCGGCTGCGCGGCTCGCTGCACCAGGCGCTGGGCGCCTCGCTCCAGGTCGACCAGGTGCTGCTGAGGTGGGCGCAGGCGAACCAGCGCAAGTGCAAGGGCAAGCCGCGCCCGAGCGCCGCGCAGGTCCCCGGACGTGCCGACGCCGAACGGCGCGCGACGGCCGCGAAGAAGCAGTTCGTCGTCCTGTGGAACCCGGTCGCGCAGAAGACCGGTCAGCCGCAACGTAGCTGGAAACGGGTGTAACGGTCGGTCACGCAGTATTCTCTGACCGTTCGAACTCACCGGGCAGGGGGCCGTCATGCGGTGTCCGAACTGCGGAACCGACTCCGCTTCGTCGTCGCCCAGGTGCGCGCGCTGCAACGCACCCCTCGCTCCGCCGAGCGCAGACGACGCGACCGCCCTGGACCACACGGCCAGTGCGGGCGACGCGACCGCCGACGAAACGACCCGCGACCCCTTCGGCGGCCCACCGCCGGGCGGGCGGGGCTCGGACGCGGACGACGCCACCGTTCACGACCACCCGTACGGCGCCACCCCGATGGGCAGCGCGCCACCAGGCGGGAACCCGCCCGGCACCGGCGACGCGACCCTCCAAGGCCCGACATACGGCGCCCCGTACGGAGCCCCGATGGGCAGTGCCCCCCAGGCCGGAAGCCCGCCCCCCGCTGACGACCCGACCATCCAGAGCGACCCGTACCGCGCCCCGTACAGCGGCACCCCGATGGGCAGCCCCCCGCCGAACGCGGACGACGCCACCGTCCAGGGCGCCCAGTACGGCGGCGGGGCGCCGGGAGAGAGCACCCCGGGCGGCGTGCCGGTGCCGTGGGAACCGGCGCCGCCGCCGTGGGCCGACCAGAGCCCCGTCCAGTGGGAGGCACGGCCCGACCACACGCTGAACATGCCGCCCGCCGAGGAGCGGACGACGCATCTCTCCCCCGAGCCGTGGGCCGAGCCGTGGTCCGAACCCGCGATCTGGCAGCCTCCGGCGCCGCCGAAGCGCAGCACGATGCCCTACTTCCTGGGCGCGGCGGGCGTCGTCCTCCTGATAGGGGTCGCGCTGGGCATCGTGTTCTGGCCGAGCGGATCGGACTCCTCGCCCCCCGCGGCCTCCGGCCCGTCCACGGGCCAGAGCCAGGGCGTCGCGTCCGCGTCCGACAGTCCCGCGAGCGAAGGCGACCTCGACGCGCAGGCCCGCGCCGTCAACGACCTGCTGGAGGAGATGGGCGGGACCCGCTCCGAACTCGGCACCGTCGTCACCCAGGGCTGCCCGGTCAGCGGCGTGCGGCGCGTCCTCGACGCGCGCCGGGGCGAGCTGGAGAAGGCGCGGAGCCTGGAGGTGAGCGCGCTCCTCGACGGCGAGGCGATGAAGGCCGCGCTCGTCCGCGCCCTTGAGGCGTCGACGGAGTCGAACCAGCGCTACCTCGCCGGCGCGCCCGGCTGCCCGTCCGAGAGCGAGGTCGCCGACGTCAACCAGCGCGCCAGCTCCGCCAAGAGCGAGTTCATCGGCTACTGGAACGTGGTCGCGGAGAAGGTGGGCCTCCCCACCCGCACCGAGAGCGACATCTGAGTCACTCGGCCTGGGGGTTGAGGAACGCGAGCCCCTTGGACGGATCCTCGAACGGTGTGACGAAGCGGTCGTACCAGCTCAGGACGGGTTCCAGCCATCCGGTGACGCGCATCGTCCCGGCGACGTGCTCGATCTGGTCGTCCTCGTCGAACCCGATCGCGACGACGGCCAGGTCCTTGAAGAAGCCCGACTGGTCGTCGTCGCCGTAGAGGGCGGTCGCGGCGACCGGACGGTTGCGTTCCAGCTCCATGGACAGCGGGTGGCGGCGCAGGGCGCGGAGCCGGTGGCCGAGCTTGGCGTCCGGCGGCTGCTTGAGGCCGGGGAGCTGGTAGTCCAGGGGCGGCGCGAGGGCGTGCTTGTCGGGTGCGCCGCCGCCGTAGGGAAAGAGCCTGTCGAGCTCGTGCAGCCACCTGACCTGCGGAACCACCCACTGCGGGCCGGGGGATGCGCCCGGCGCGCCGCCGCCGAGCAGGCGCTGCGCGACCTCGGCGACGGCGGCGGTGAGGTCGGCCGGCGGGTAGGCGGTGCGCAGCCCCCGCGACCGCCGCGACACCGCCCGTTCGAGGACGGTCGCCAGCGCGCACTCGCGGAGCCGGGGCGTGAGCCGCGACCAGGCGCGCCCCAGTTCGGGCGGGACCGACGGGATCGGACGGTTCGCCACATGCGCCAGAACGAGCGTGTCGGCCCACAGGCGCAGCCACGCCCAGTCGGCATGGCCCGCGATCAGGTCCGCCTCGCGCAGCTCGTACAGGGTGCAGGCGCGCCCCGAACGGCACTCGCAGCCGCACGCCGCCGACCGCCGGCCGTCCACGGGCGGGGGCGGGCCGGGCAGCTCCGCCTCGCGGCCCTCGCCGAGCGGCACCCGGACGCGCAGTGGACGGTCCATGCCGTCCGCGAACACGGCGGCGACGCCCGGGCGCAGCGACACCACCTCGCGGGACTGGTCGCCGTCCAGGTTCATCGCCGCGCCGACCTGGTGCCGGTCGTCGAACGCGGGCAGCCGGTGCACCACCTTGAGCGCCGTGTTCTTGATGACGTCCGGGACGAGCTTCGTCGGGATCTGCTCGGCGACGACGATGCCCTCGCCGTACGCGCGGATCTCGGCGAGCATCCCGGCGAACAGCTCGACGGCGTGGGAGCTGCCGCGCTCCGGCCCCCGGTTGCGCAGCAGCCGGTGCGCCTCCTCGATCACGATGACGTGCCGCAGCGCCGACCCCGTGGCACGGTCGCGCCTGCGCTCCCGCATCCGCAGGTGCTCGACGATGCGGATGATGAGCGTCCCCATGAGGAACGCCTTGTCCTCGTCGTTCGCGACGTCCTCAATGGCGAGCACGATGTTGTCGCGGAGCATCCCGCCGATGTCGGCCGGGTGGCCGCCCTCGAAGAACCGTCCCGCCGAGCCGATGCGCAGGGACCGCAGCCGCACGTCCACGAACCCCTGCACGTCGGCCATCAGCTCGCGGCCGTAGCCCACGTCCTGGATGACCTGGAGCGCCGCGTTCTGCAGCTGCTCCAGCGTCGGCACCGCGGGCTCGATGAGCGACCCCGGCACGCCCCCGCCCGTCACCACGTCCCACCCGTTGTTCTCGTAGACGCGCTGCAGCGCCTGCGCCATGATCTGCGGGAACGGCTCCTCGGCGTCGAACGCGGCCTGGAACAGCGCCCGCACCATGTCGATGTGCGCCTGGACGGGGTAGCCCGGCTCCGGCGCGAGCGGGTTCACCGACAGCGGCACCGAGTCCGGGTCCGAGGGGTTGACGACCGTGACGGGCCCGCCGAGGTCCTGGATGCGGCCCGCCATCGCCGCGTACTCCGACTTCGCGGGCTCGATCGCCAGCCACGGAACGCCCGCCCGGGTGAGCTGCTCCAGCAGGTGCCGGACGGTCTGCGACTTGCCCGCGCCGGTCGCGCCCGTGACGAACACGTGCCGGTTGATGGTCGAGCGGGGCACGGCGAACCGCCCTACCTCGCGGTCCTGCCCGTCCAGGATGGCGCCCAGCTCGATCTGCGCCTCCCCGCTCGCCGGGGCCGTCTCGGACGTCACGTCGAAGTACCCGGCGTCCAGCACCCGCAGCCCCGGCACCTCCCGCCGCGGCAGCCCGGCCAGCGCCGCCAGCGCCCCGGCCGTCGCGACGAACGGGAACCGCTGCTCCGCCTCGCTCATCGGCCGCACCGGCGCGGGCGCCGCCCCCGGGCCCAGCATCTCGGCGAACGACCCGCTCCCCTGCCCCGACCTCAACCGGTACGGATGGTGCCCCAGCTCCATGGAACCGACCAGCACGGGCGCGATCTGCACCAGCTCCGCCTGCGACGCGGCCCCGGCGACCACCCGGACCTGCCAGAGCCCGGCCTCGCGGAACGCGTCCAGCTCGGCGAGCCGCCGATCGGCCCGCGCGACCGCGAGCCGCGCATGCTCGTCCTCACCCCGCCGCAACATCCGCAACTCGTGGTGCAGCTCGCGCATCTCGGCGTCGACCAGCCGCTCGTCGCACGGATCGGCGACCACGAACCACCCGAACGGCCGCTCCATCAACGTGACGAGCGTCGACTCGAACAGCCCCGGCCCCGCCCCGGACCCCTGCGGGGCGAGCCGTCCCGGACACCGGGTCCACTCCATCCGCTCGGCCTGCCGCAGCCACCCGTCCCCGATCGGCACGCCCCGCGCCCCGCTGGGGAACAGCAGCCCGTGCGTCTCCGCCCCGGCCTCGGGCGCCCCGATCGGCCCCGCATTGGTGATCAGCTCAAGCGGCGCCCCGCCGCCCGCCGACAGCCACCCGACGACGAACGGCCTCCCCGACCGCGCCGCCGACAGCGCCGCGGGCAGCACGCTCACGAAGTCCCACTCCGCGGACGCCTCCCGCTGCGGCACCGGAATCGCCTGGATCCGATACCAGGGCCCCGGCAACACGAACGGCGTCCCGGGCACAGCAACCGGCGGCCCACCCTGCGCCATCCCACCACCCCACCCAGAGGGCGGCCGACCAGCACGAGACGAACCAGGGGGCATAGTCACCCCAGCATCCAACCCCGCCCCAACCCCCCACGCCAATGCTCCGCCGGGAAGAACACCGGACAGCAAGAGGGAGCCCGGCTTGGACCGGGCTCCCTCTCCTTGCGAAAGTGATGATGGCGCCTCGACGTCTATTGTCGCGGCGTCATCTGGGATCACTCCCTGGGCAGCGCCTTCCCACGCTCCTTCTCAGGGGAATCGGCGGCCTGAGCCGCCGCCGAGTCCACCTTGACCGCGTAGGTCGACGCGATCGCGACGATCGCGAACGCCGTCCACTGCGGGGCGTCCGGGATCAGGGTCGGCACCTGGATGAACAGCGAGACCAACGGGGCCACGAGCATGGCCACGATCGGCTGTACCGCCGGGGCGGTCGCTGCCCAGGCACCCATGTCCGAGCGGCTGATGTACTTGGACGCGCGGGTCTGCATGACGGCGGCGAGCGCCGTCGCCAGCAACCCTGCCATCGCCATCGCCACGATCTCGGTGAAACCCCACTTCCAGTCCCCGATCGGTGATCCGAGGTAGCTGGTGAGCGGGATGCACACCGGGAGGACGACGATCAGGCAGATGACGTTCGCCTGCGCGACGCACTGATCGCGCTTCTCCCCCATCAACTTCGCCTGGTTCGGCAGGTCGAACGGGTGGGTCGCCGCGGCGAACGCCGCGCCGAGCCCGAGGAGATTCACGTTTCCGGGCTCCGCCAGGACATTGGTCGCCTGGAGAACCCCGAGGATGACGATGACGCGAAGCCAGCGCCCCATGATCGAGGTCAGGGCGACCCCTGCGAGAAGGCTGCCCAAGGTGGTGATGGAGGAGTAGGTGCCCGCGCCGATCGCGGCGAACGCGAGCGGTCCTCCGATCTTCATGAGTGACGAGGTCACGGAATGCCGCAGCATTCCCTTCCTCTGGGCCGGTGTCAGCCGACGCGGGTCGAGTCCCCCGAGGCCCTCCCGCACCAGCGCGAAGAGGATGAGGAAGCCCCCTCCGAAAAGGGTCATCCCCACCGTTCCCTGGATGGAGGGCAGGGGCCGGGTGAACACGAAGCCCGCACCGACGATCGCGAGCGAACCCAACATGAAGGTCCGCCCCTTGGCGGGGTCCACGAGCTGGGACCAGTAGGTCAATCTCATTGTTTGTTTCCGTTCCGGCTAGGCCGGGACGGTCCATGGCCTTTCAGGCCATGGATCATTCCCGTGGAGATCCATGGCCTGTCTGGCCACGTTTCCAGGGACAGTCCTCCCGAGACCAAGATCGGCAACCGCCGCCCCGCCTCAGACCACGCCCAGAAGCCTCCACACCCTGTGGATACGGCCCCACGGACCTCTTGCCGTCCCTGCTTCGCAGGTCAGGGGCACGGCCTGCCGATGGTCCGGGCGCGTGGCGCCGAGCGCCCGGACCGCCCTGGATGGCGCCTCGTCGAGGTTGATCGGCAGGTGGCGGGCACGGACCCCCTGCCAAAGTCGGTGGTCGGCTTCTCTTTTGAGCGCGTCGGTGTGGCCTGTGGTGTGATGTGCCGTTCCTGCCCCTAGCGCGATGCTCACCGGCATGAGCAACGACACGCAGCAGACCGCGAAGACCTGCACCACCGCCCGGCGCAGGGGCCGCGCGATCACCATCGCCGCCGGAGCGGCCGGCGCTCTGGCCCTTTGGGCCGTCAATGATCCGTGGGCCGGCAGCGCACTCGCCGTCCGCCAGGGCGACTCCACCCAGCACATCGGCCCGGCCGCCGTCGTGGGCACCGCGCTGGCCGCCGGCCTGGCCGCCTGGGGGTTGCTCGCCCTGCTGGAACGCACCGTCCGCCACCCCGCCCGGACCTTCCGGATCATCACGCTGATCACCCTGGCCCTCTCGCTGGTGGGACCGCTGGGCAGCGGCGCCGACACCAGCAGCCGGCTCGTGCTGCTCGGCATGCACCTGACCGTCGGGGCCGCACTGATCATCGGACTGCCCCACCGCCGGAACCGCTGCTGATCAGCCGCCGAGCGGCTCCAACGGCGGTGACCGCGTCGAACTGGCGGACGTGGCCGACGCCCTCACGACTCGCTGACCTGGCCGCGACCGCCGTCAGGGGGTGGACGGGGGGTTGGCCTTGTGGCGGCCGTTGGGCTTCAGGGGTGGGACCTTGCGGGACTGGCGAGGGGCCGTGCCTCTGGGGAGGGCGTGGCGGGCTTTCTGGAGGCGGGGCGGGACTGGAGCTTCCGGGGGCTTCGGGGGCTCGGGTGGGTCCGGTTCGGCGGGTTGGTCCGGGATCTGCGCCTGCTCGCGGAGGTACTCCTCGAACTCCATCGAGTGGGCGGTCGGGAGCGTGATGATGCCGGGGTTCGCGTCCACCAGGAGGGTGCGGCGGCCTGTGGCGCCCGAGTGGGTGAAGACCATGGCGGTCGGCGGGAGCTCCTGGAGTTGCGGGGGCTCGATGAGCAGTTCCCGGAAGCGCTGCTTGTCGGGACGCGGGCGGGCGACCGTGCGGCCCCAGGCGGTCGCGGAGCTGATGCCCTCCACCAGGACGGAGTCGTCGGCCGCTGGGGCGGGCAGCGGCGTCCAGACAGGGTCGGTGAGGCCGTCGCCGCGCGGGCGGGCGTAGGCGACCGTGCTGGCGTAGGACTCGCCCGCCACATCGAACAGCGTCTCGGCGGCCGAGTCGGTGATCTCGGCGACGAGCAGCGGCTGGCCGGCGCCGATGTGCTCGGCGGCGACGCGGGCGTCCTCGGGGTTGCCGAGCCGCATGAACCCGACGGCGGCGTGGCCGCGGCGGCCGAGGCGCTCGCGGACGTGGCCGGGGATCGACCGGTACATCAGGACGAGCCCGGTCCCGGTGGCCTCGCAGGCGTCGATGAGGCGGTCGAGGACGTCCCCGCGCAGCTTCTCCGCCCCGCACAGGAAGAGCGTGTGGTCCCAGCGGCCGCCGGGCGGGGCCTCGCGGATCCGGTGCGTGAGGGCGGTCGTCACGTAGGTGCCGAGGATGCGGTTGGTGAGGACGCCGGCGCGCCGGTCCATCGACACGACGTGCAGGCGCGAGGGCGGCAGGCGGACGGGCTCGGTGGCGAGCTTCTCCAGCTTGCGGAGCTGCGCCTCCAGCGCCCACGCGCGGCGGACGACGATGCGGTCGGTCGCGTCGCGGCCGAAGAGGGTCGCGATCCGCTCGTGCTGCTCGTCGGTGAGCAGGCCCTTGCGCAGGTCGTCGCGGGGGTCGCCGACCTGGGCGAGGACGCGCAGGGCGGCGGTGATCTTGGGGATCGTGGTGTCCGGGCCGAGGACCTCGATGAGGCGTTCCAGGATCGAGTTGTCGAACGACAGGTCGCGGGTGCCGCCCTCCTCCTCGCCCGCGCTGACGACGAGGGACAGCACGTCGGCGAGCGCCTCGGGGTTGAGGCCGCGGGTGGCGTCGAGGCGCGGGAGGTCGGCGGGCAGGACCCAGACGAGCGGGTCGTCGCCGCGGTCCGCCGCGAGCCGGAGGAGGTCGTGCGCGACCGCCCCCTCGGACAGGTCGATGACGGTCAGCCGCGCGCCCACGGCGAGCCTGGCCGCGCCCATCGTCGTGACGGCCGCGGACCATCCGGCGAGCGTGCCGCCCACGACGTCCACCCGGTCGACCCCGGGCGGGACGGCCACCGGGTACCACTCGCGCTGGCTCTCGTACGCCGACTGGCGGCGCTCCCACTCGGCCCGCTCCTTGGCGTAGGCCTCGTCGGCCTTCCTGCGGGCCCGCTCGCGCGCGGCCCGGTCGCGCGCCTCCGCGTCCCGCTCGTGGGCGATCCGTTCGCGGACGCCTCGTTCGTCCCGCCACAGCGCGCCGCCGGTGATGGCGAGGACGACGCCGCACGCCAGCAGCGCCACGATGGCGAACGCCCACGGGATGACCCCGGCGGCGCCGCACAGGAGGAACAGGACGACGAACACCAGCGTGCCGGCGAACGCGATGCGCAGCGGCCGTCCGGCCATGTCCTCGCCGGGCCGCCGCGCGGGAGGCGGCAGCGGCGCCCGCGCCGGCGCCTCAGGCCGGTCGGGGGGCGGCCCCGGGTCGGGGTGCACCTGCGCGTAGCGCCAGCCCACGTAGACGCGGTCGGCCTGTGTGAGCCGCGCCATCGCGGACCCG
This sequence comes from Actinomadura sp. NPDC049753, assembly GCF_040674655.1. Taxonomy (NCBI): domain Bacteria; kingdom Bacillati; phylum Actinomycetota; class Actinomycetes; order Streptosporangiales; family Thermomonosporaceae; genus Actinomadura; species Actinomadura sp. NPDC049753. The sequence goes on from NZ_JBFARL010000018.1 coordinate 14,398, forward strand.
CTCGCCATGTCCGTCACGTCGAGAGACCCCTGGGAGTCGCGGGAATGTATGGAACGCCTGGGGGTGGCCGGTTCGGTTGCTTACGGTCGGTTTCCTACACAGCACAGGGTAAAGAGCTTCCCGCGTTCCCGCGCCACGTTCAATGGAACAGCCCCGCGGACGACCCGTCTCGCTCGTCAAATCGGTCACCAGGTCAGCCCGCGGGAAAGATCGGGCACACCCCGGCTCGGGGTTGGCCGGATCCGGCCAGCGTCAGCCCGCGGGGGACGCTTTCACCGGCAGGAACGCCTCCAGCTCCATGGTGGGATACGGGTACTTCCACTCCACCCCGTCGAACGGGATGTACATCCCCTCCGGCTGTCCGGCGAGGAAATAGTTCCCGTTCCATCTGTTCGGAACGGTCACCGGCACGTCAGGCGGAAAGTTCGCACCGAGCGGCTCGTACTTGACCCCCGCGCCGAACATCGCGTGGACGGCGGCGTCGACGAAGTTGAGGTACTGGATGTCGCCGCGCAGGTGGGTGGCATGGATCGCCAGTCCGTTGACGCGGTCACGGACGAAGAACAGCGCGCTCAAGTCCCGGACGACCTGGTCGAAACCGTGCGCACCGTCGTGGTGCACCAGGGCGCGCGTCTGCGGCTCGGCGTCCAGCACGCTGGCGACATAGGTCGGCAGGTCACCGTGGAACATGCGGACGCGCGTCATGGCGCGCGGGAAGATGCGGCGCAGCCGCTCGTAGGTGAACAGCAGGTAGGCGGCGTTGACGTCGACGAGGTCGAGTTCGAGTCCCATCGGCTCGACGCAGCCGGCGAGGACGGCCGAGGAGCCCCCCATGAAGACCCCCAGGTCGACCAGCCTGGTCAGCTCCCCATGGCAACGCTCGACGCAGCAGAACAGGTCGTAGTAGTGGTAGGCGCTGCACTGGTCCTCGTAGAGAGGGCCCGCCTCCCTGATCCTGGCCGCCGCGCGGTCGAAGACGGCGTTCCTGCCGACGAACTTCTCCAGCTCGGCGCGATGGCCTCCCCGGATCGGGATGTGCAAGGCCTCGTGCAGGTTCTCGACGCCGGCGAGGTTCGGGTCAGGTTCGAGGAAGGTTCCCCAGGTGGCCCGGTGCATCGCCACGGTCGAGACGTAGTCCGTCATTGCCTGCTCCCTCTCCTGGAGTTGGGGCGTCACCGGCCACGGAACCCGTGCCGGTGGCGGTGGCCGCGGCGGGCCAGGTCACCGCGCCCGGCGGCGTCCGGTCGCCGGACAGCGGGTTCACGGCCGGGACCCCGGCGGCTTGCGGATGCGGGCGGAGAGCGCCCGGCCGAGGTTGGACACGGCCGCCCCGAGCTCGTGCTCCGGAGCCGGCGCCGGGACGGGTGGAGTGTCCTGAAGGCGCCGCAGTTCCTGGCTCCTGGACGCGTTCTCCGTGGCGGCCCGGTCGAGTTCGGACTTCAGGCGGGCGATCTCCTGCTGCTGGGCGTTGACGGTCTCGGTCAGCCGGGTGGCCTCCCTGGTGCGGGCCGCCGCCTCGTACTGGAGTTGCAGGACGCGCGTGTAGAGGGCGATGCGGTTGTTCTCCATCGCGGCGAGCAGGCGCGAGGACGTGTAGGGCCGCAGCGCCTCGAAGACGGCGTCCGTGCCGGGTGCGCCCGTCCTGGCGAGGACGCCGAACCCGAACACGGCGGGGACGATCTGGAACCGCCAGTCGCCGGCCCCGTCCAGCGCGTCCTCGACGGCCGTGAGGACGCCGTTGCGGGGTCCGCCCGCCCGCTCGGCCACGGTGTAGGCGCCGTCGCCGACGAACCCGGCGGGGGTGAGCTCGTCGTGCCAGACCGTGGGGCCGTCGGTCGTGGCCGGGTGCGCGTCCTCCGGCGCGACCGGCGACGGCTGGTAGTAGAAGTCGCGGCGCCCGCACGGCCACAGCACGTCGTGCAGGACGACCACGGCGTCCGGGGCGTTCGCCATGATCCAGGCGAGTTCGTCGCGGACGACCGCGTAGTTGTGGTCTCCGTCCAGGATGTAGAGGTCCGCCACCGGCAGGTCGGGCAGCACGGCGGGCGAGAGGCCCTCCACCAGGTTCAGGCGCGGGTCGCCGTCGAGGACGGCGCGCAGCTCCTCGCCGGGTGCGGGCTCGACGCAGTGGACGGTCGCGCCGAGGTCGGCGTACAGGGCGCTGACCTGTCCCGACTCCACGCCGACCTCGACGACGACGCCGACGTCGCGGCAGCGGAAGACCGTCTCGAACAGCTCGCGGAACACCGCCATCGAGTGCAGCAGCAGCGGCTGCTCCCGGGCGGCGCGGGACTGCTCGTGCGGGTCGTCCGGGGATCCGGTCGCGGCCGCCCCGAGGTCACGTGTCACCGAGCTTCCTCCTGGCCACTCGTCCGGCTCCGGCGGCGATGCCGCGGACCCCGGCGGTCCGGTACTCCGTGCGGACGCGTTCGGTGAGCCGCGCGGCCCGGGCGGCCCGCTCGGCCCTCCGGTCGACCGGCATGCGCGGCGCCATGCCCGTCGCCGACTGGGGCAGCATCGCGAACGCGATCGTGATCTGCCCGGACGAGACCGCCGGCACCCCGGCGCGGCGGGCGAGCGGGAGCCACACGGCCGCGTAGGAGGTGTCGAACTCCATGAGGTTGCCGCCGAGGTAGCGGCAGTCGGCGTAGTGCAGGCCGACGAAGTCCTCCGGCTTGTCCCAGCGCAGCACCTGCTCGCGCCGCCGCCCGCCGGCGATGACCCTGGCCTCGATCCAGTCGACCCGGACGATCGCGGGGCGGCCGGGGATCGCGAGCGAGATGTCGACCGTGTCGTGGTGCTCGAAGGAGAGCCGGGAGAACGACAGGCCGTTGTGGTTGATCCGGACGCGGCGCCGGATGGGCTCGTGCCACCGGTCGTCGGCCGTCCGGAACCGCAGCCGCGTCTCGTGCTTCTCGCCGGACGGGTCGAACGCCTCGGCGTCGATGGCGCCGTCGGCGATCGCCCTCGCCATGGCGCCGAGCCCGGTGTCGGACGCGGCGATCAGCGCGGGCCAGAACGAGTCGCGCATGTGCAGGTCGCCGAGGTCGCCCGGCGACAGGTACGGGACGGCCGCCTTGATGTCGGCGGGCAGCAACGTGGTGACCAGGGACGAGCCGAAGTTGTCCTCGTGGGTCCAGTTGCCGAAGACGGCGGCCTCGTCGGGGGTGGGCGACTCCAGCGCGGCCACCAGGATGCGCGCGAGCCGGTTCCGCGCCGCCTCCGGGCGGGCGAGGTCGGGCCAGGCGCCGTCGGACGCGGCGACGTACCGGTTCCACATGCGCTGGAACGCCAGGACGCCGTCCTGCACGGTCCGGCGCTCGGCGTTCTGGGACGGCGAGTCGGCGGTCCGGCCGAGGACCGGCGCGCCGTCCTCGGTGTAGCCGATGAGGGAGCCGCAGAGCGCGTTGACGCACTGCTCCACGATCTCGGGGCTGCGGGTGACGGTCGCCGCGACGTGCGTGGGATGCCCGGACTGGGCCAGGTAGCCCTCGGCGCGCAGGCCGGCCATGTGGACGCGCTCGGCCCGGCCGTCGGTGGCCAGGTACAGCCCCGCCGGCCTGACGTCGATGCGGGCGATCTCCAGGGCGCGGGCGAGCTGGCGCTGGATCGTCCCGCCCCAGCCGAGGTCGACGAGCGTCAGCTCGCCCGCGGCGAGCGCGTCGTCGCCGAGGGCGCCCGCGTCCCGCAGCGACTTGATCATGCGTTCGCGGGCGGCGGTGACGGTCACCGCGAGCCGGTTGCACAGGTGCGGCGTCTCGGTCAGCGCGCGGGCGACCCGCTCGGCGATGTCGCCGTTGTCGATGACGGTGTCCAGCTCGGTCGCGAGGCCGGGCACGTCGCCGGGCTGGAGTTCCAGGACCGACAGCGCCTGCCGGACGGTCAGCCGGTAGCCGGTGCGGACGAAGGCGTGCACCGCGGCGGTGTCGTGGGGGTCGAGCCCGGCGAGCGAGGTCGTGAACCGCGACAGCCACACCGGGGCGGCGTGCACGTCCCAGCCGCGCGCCCCGGCGGCCTCGTTGATCAGCCGGGACAGCAGCTCGCCCTCGCGCATCGGGCACCACAGCCGGCGGGTGCCGGTCTCGTGCGCCCGCCACGCCGCCCATTCGGCGAAGCCGGTCAGCACCGGGCCGAGGACGCCGGCGCCGTAGCGCCACGCGACGTCCAGCGCGGAGGTGGTGAACGGGACGCCGGAGTGGACCGCCTTGGCGCGCAGGCTGGTGAGGCCGAAGTCGCCGTGCCGGCCGTCCAGGTCGGGGGCGTGGTCGTCGAACGGCCGGACGGGTTCCTTCTCGCGTCCCAGCACGTCGAGGTAGGGGTCGTCGAGCCTGCGGTAGTGCACGGTGCGGATGCCGAGCTTGCGGGGCACCTCGTGGTCGGCGATCTCGTGGTCGCCGACGTGCACGATCTGCTCCGGGGCGCGGTCGAGATCGCGCAGCACGATCTCCCAGAGGCCGGACGCCTTGTCGGTGCCGTGCTGGTTCGAGCGGAAGACGCGCACGCCGTCCAGCGGGCCGAGTTCCGGCCGGTCGAGGAGCCGCGAGAGGTGGTCCTCGGTGAAGTAGGTGTCGGACACCAGGACGACCTGGAGGTCCTGCTCGCGCGCCGCCCGGACGACCTCGGCGACGTCCAGGTCCACGACGGTCAGCTCGCGCTCCACCTGGATCTCGGCCTCGACCAGGTCCTCCAGGGACGCGGCGCCGAAGATCCCGTCCGGCATCGCGCGCCAGACGTCGAAGAGCGAGATCTCGGTGCCGAGGGCGTCGCGGCCGCGGCGCGCGGCGTCCTCGGCGGCGATGCGCATGCGGCGGAACGTCGCGTCCGTCACCCAGGGCGGGCAGAGGCCCGACTCCCGCATCCGCGCCCCGAGCAGGGCGAACGCGTCGGTGGGGCGGGGCACCCGGCGCCACAGCACCGTGTCGAAGACGTCCAGCGACAGGACGGCGCACGCCCGGTCGGCGATGACGCGGTGGACGTCGTCGAGCAACGGGCTGCCGGACTCCTGCTTGGTCAACGCCGCACCTTTCCCCTGGTCGTGCACCCGCGGCCCCCGGCCGCGGCTCGGGACACCCTATCCACCGAGATCTCCCTTTCCCCCGGAAACTCCCGGTGCGACCGTCCCGGCCGCCGCGGCGGCGCGGCGGGCGGCGCGGTCCTCGCGGACGAGCCGGCCGGCCTCCTCCGTCGGCCCGTCGAAGATCACGCGGCCCTGCCGCATGGTGACGCCGCGGTCGCACAGCCCGACGAGCATCCTGATGTCGTGCGCGACGACGACCATGGTCCGGCCCTCGCCGCGCAGCTCGCGGATGCGGTCCAGGCACTTCTCCCGGAACGGCGGGTCGCCGACGGCCAGCACCTCGTCGATGAGGAAGACGTCCGGCTCGGTGTGCGCCGCGATCGAGAAGGCCAGCCGCATGAACATGCCGGACGAGTAGAACTTCACCTGGTCGTCCAGGAAGCGCTCGACGCCGGAGAACTCGACGATCGCGTCGAACTTGCGGGCGATCTCGGCCTGCGGCATGCCGAGGATCGCGCCGTTGAGGTAGACGTTCTCGCGGCCCGTCAGCTCGGGGTGCAGGCCGGCGCCGACGTCGATCAGCCCGGCGATGCGGCCCCGGACGAGGACCGACCCGCTGTCCGGCCGCATCACCCCGGAGATCATCTTGAGCAGGGTGCTCTTGCCTGACCCGTTCAGCCCCATGAGCGCGACGGTCTCGCCCTGGCCGATGGTGAGGCTCACCTCGTCCAGCGCCCGGAACCGGTCCGACAGGCGCTGCCCGCGGAAGGCGCGGACGCTCATCTCCTTGATCGAGCGCGCGTGCCGAAGCGTGAAGTTCTTCGTGAGGCGGTCGATGACGATCGACGGGGGCGGAGTGGCGTGCGAGGTGTTCAAGGGCTACAGCTCCTGCGCGAAGCGCGCCTGCATGCGGGAGAACGCCGCGTGCCCGGCGGCGAACACCAGCACGCTGACGGCCAGGGCGACCCCGGCGTGGGCGTAGAGGTGGGGCGGGAACGCGTAGTCGCCGCGGGTCCCGGGCGCCCAGAAGGCCCGCTGGAACAGGGAGACGGCGCTGACGAGCGGGTTGGCGAGGTAGAGGTCCAGCACCCAGCCGGGCGCGTGCTCCCGGACGTGGGTCCACGGATAGATCATCGGCACCGACCAGGTGATGACGATCATGGAGATGTCCACGACCTGCTCCAGGTCGCGGAAGAACACGTTCACGGCCGCGCAGAGCAGCCCGAGCCCGAAGCCGAGCACGAGGATGATCGCGAACCCGTACAGGGCCGCGCCGAGCTCCGCGGGCGACGGCCGCCATCCGGCGGCGACGGCCCCGCCCAGCAGGATCATCATCCCGGGCAGGAAGTGGACGAGCGAGACCAGCACCGACGCGGTCGGGAACAGCTCGCGCGGCAGGAACACCTTGCGGACGAGCGCGGCGTTGCCCGTCACCGAGCGGGTCGTCGAGTGCAGCGTCTCGGTGAACAGGTTGATCAGCACCATGCCCGAGAACAGGTAGACCGGGAAGTCCTCGACCCGGTCGTCCATGCCGAGGAAGACGCCGATGACGTAGAAGTAGACGGCGAAGTGCACGGCCGGCCGCACGTAGGACCAGCCGAGGCCGAGCAGCGAGCCCTTGTAGCGGGCCCTGAGCTCCCGGCGCACCAGCAGCCGCAGCAGGTACTTCTCCCGGAAGGTCCGCCGGAGGCCGCCGTCCCCTCCCGGCGCCCGCAGCCCCTCGCCGGCGCGGACCGGCGCGGCGGTCATCCGCGCCCGCCCCCGTCGGCGCCCCCGCCGCCCGCGGCGTCGAACGTCGCCCGCCAGGCCTCGGCGGAGGCGAGGTCGGCCATCGCGGCCCGGTAGCGGCGGCTGAGCTCCGGCCACTCGCGGCCCAGCCGGGCGTGCAGCAGCGACGTGCGCCGCAGCAGCGTCCGGAAACGCTCCGGGTCGCGCTGGTACCAGGCCACCCTGGTGCCGTCGGCGGACGAGACGAGCGCGCTGTCGACCTGCGACAGCAGGCTCCAGTGCCGGTCGATGTGCGGGACGACGGCCTGCGGGTTGCCGCGCGAGCCGGGCTCGACCGGACGGAGCTGCCTGACGGTCCCGAGCATCGCGCTCGCGAGCACGTTCGCCGTGCCGCGCGGCGGCTTGAACCCGCGCCCGCGCTTCGGCGGCTTGGCGCGCCGTACCTGCGGGAACTCCTCGTGGCTGGCGCGGTTCTGCGCGTCGGGGAACGCGGCGCGGAACGCGAGGATCTCGGGCAGCTTGGAGGCGATGCCCGCGTGCATGTGCTCGGGCCCGCTCAGCACGTCCTCGATCGCCGACAGCATCAGCTCGGCGGTGGAGTACTGCATGGCCAGCGCGTGCTTCACCGAGATGATGAAGCTCTCCTTCAGCAGGTTGCCGCCGCGCTCGTACGGCGAGTGCATGAGGGCGGTGACCAGGCGGTTGCGCTCGTGGAAGTACGCCTGCCAGTCGATGCCGTCGTCCTTGTCCTGCCAGGGGACGTGCCAGGCGGCCATGCCCGGCAGCGTCACGGTCGGGAAGCCCGCCTCGCCGGCGCGGACGCAGTACTCGGCGTCGTCCCACTTGATGAACATCGGCATGGACAGCCCGACCTTGCGGACGACGTCGGTGGGGATGAGGCACATCCACCAGCCGTTGTAGTCGACGTCCACGCGCCGGTGCAGCCACTTCGTCTTGAGGAGGCTGCCGGAGCTGGTCCGCGCGCGGGGGCTCGGGTCGGGCGGCTTGGCGAAGTCGTGCTCGCGCTTGGTGTGCGGGGCCTCCTCCCACCACCAGCGGTACCGTCCGATGGTCTCGCCGTAGGCGTGCAGCTGCGAGCGGACGAAGAGGTTGAACATGTGGCCGCCCACGATCGTCGGCGTCCGGGCGAAGTCCGCGAACGCGACGGCGCGCAGGACGCCCTCGGTCTCGGTGACCACGTCGTCGTCCAGGAGCAGGACGTAGTCGCTGGTGCCGGCCTTGAGGGTCTCGTCCATCGCGCGGGAGAAGCCGCCGGAGCCGCCGAGGTTGCCCTGCTCGATGACGTGCAGCTTCGGTCCGAGCGACGCGGCGGCGCGTTCGAAGTCCTCGTCGTCGCGGACGCGCTGGTCCCCCTGGTCGACGACGTAGACGGCGTCCACCACCTCCAGCGCCTCGGGCGCGCCGCCGAGCGCGACGAGCTGGTCGACGCAGAAGCCGGGGCGGTTGTACGTGGTGATGCCCAGGCTGACCCGCCCCTGCCGGACGGGTCCGGTGGCGCCCGTGTCGGCGCACCAGTCGGCCCGCTCCAGGACGGCGTTGCTCTCCCCGGCGAGCACGTCCATCCAGTACCAGCCGCCGTCGATGAACGGCCGCAGCGTCAGCCGGAACGTCTCCTCGCGGGAGGTCTCGGAGTCGACGCGGACGGAGTCGACGCGCTGGACGTGGCCCTTCGCGCTGGACCGGTAGACGATGACCGTGGCCTGGCCCCGCAGCCGGACCCGCAGCACGACCTCCTCCACCGACGTCCAGCGGCGCCAGTAGCTGGCGGGGAAGGCGTTGAAGTAGGTCGCGAACGAGACCCGGCGCCCGACCGGCACGACCACGCTGCGCCGGCCGACGCCCTCGGTCCCGTCCGCCGGGGCCCCGGCCGGGGCTTCGGCGGCCGTCTCCGCCGCGACGGCCTCGGCTCCGCGGGCGATCTCGCCCTCGACGTACAGCTTGAGCACGTCCAGGTCGCGGTCGACCGGCATGACGACGCGCTGCAGGATCCGCAGTCCGGGGGCGGCGCCGGACTCCCCGGACGCCTCGGCGTGTTCGGTCACTCGTCCATACCTCCGCTAGTGAGACGCGAACCCTCGCCGAAATGGGGACGCAGCCGGTTGTCGACCATGGTGAGCGCGCTCGCGATGGCCATGTGCATGTCGAGGTACTTGTAGGTGCCGAGCCGCCCGCCGAAGAGCACGCCGTCCTCACGCCTGGCCAGCTCGCGGTAGGCGAGCAGCCGGGCCCGGTCGGCGGCGGTGTTGACGGGATAGTACGGCTCGTCGCCGCGCGCGGCGGTCCGCGAGTACTCCCGCATGATGACCGTCCGGTCGGACGGGTAGGCCGCCCGCTCGGGGTGGAAGTGCCGGAACTCGTGGATCCGGGTGTAGGGGACGTCCTCGTCGGCGTAGTTCATGACGGGGGTGCCCTGGAAGTCGCCGGTCGGGACGACCTCCGTCTCGAAGTCCAGCGTCCGCCAGCCCAGCTCGCCCTCGGCGTAGTCGAAGTAGCGGTCCAGCGGGCCGGTGTAGACGACGGGCACGTTGCCGACGAGGTCGTCCCGCAGGTCGAGGAAGTCGGTGTTCAGCCGGACCTCGATGTTCGGGTGGTCGGCCATCCGCTCCAGCCAGGCGGTGTAGCCGTCGACCGGGAGCCCCTCGTGGGTGTCGTCGAAGTACCGGTTGTCGAAGGTGTAGCGCACCGGAAGCCGGGTGATGATCTCCGCGGGCAGGTCGCGGGGGTCGGTCTGCCACTGCTTGGCGGTGTAGCCGCGGATGAACGCCTCGTACAGCGGACGCCCGATCAGCGAGATCGCCTGCTCCTCCAGGTTGGCCGGGCGGCGGATCTCGGCGGCCTGCTCGGCGATCAGCGCGCGCGCCTCGCCGGGGGTGAAGACCCGGCCGAAGTACTCGCAGATCGTGCCGAGGTTGATCGGCATCGAGTAGACCCGGCCCTTGTAGGTGGAGTACACGCGGTGCCGGTAGCCGGTGAAGGCGGTGAACCGGTTCGCGTACTCCCACACCCGCTCGTTGGAGGTGTGGAACAGGTGCGCGCCGTAGCGGTGCACCTCGATGCCCGTCTCCGGCTCCGCCTCGCTGTAGGCGTTCCCGCCGATGTGGTCGCGGCGGTCGAGCACGAGCACGCGCAGGCCGAGCCCGGCCGCGCATCGTTCGGCGACCGTGAGACCGAAGAAACCGGCACCGGCCACCACGAGATCAACGTTCACTGGACGGCGTCCATCCGACTCGTGCGGGGAGCGAGGGACCCGGCGGCACGGGGGCGCCGGCCGGATCCTATGTACGGAATGCGGCTAAGATACCCGGGGTTCGTTCGGTACCGGCGCAGGAAGCCAAGGATCGCGGTGGCCCCACCCACTCCCGGCAGTGCGGCGCACGACGCTCCCAGCAGTGCGGCGCACGACGCTCCCGGTACTGCGGCTCACGGTGCGCGCCCCGCGGTCTTCCTGCACGTCGGCGCCGCCAAGAGCGGCACGACCTTCCTCCAGCACGTGCTGTGGCACAACCGCGACCGGCTGCGCGAGCACGGCGTCCTCTACCCGGGCCGCGACCGGGCCGCGCACGTCCGCGCCGCGTTCGACCTGCGGCAGACGTTCTTCCGCGAGGCGTCCGACCCCGCCACGCGCGGGGCGTGGCACGACCTCGTCGCCGAGGCCCGCGACTGGCCCGGCACCGTCGTCATCTCGCAGGAGCTGTTCGCGCCCGCCGAGCCGCGCTGGATCCGGCAGGCCATGGCCGACCTCGATTTCGCCGATGTTCACGTGGTCTTCACCGCGCGCGACCTCGGCCGGCAGATCCCGGCGCACTGGCAGGAGGACGTCAAGAACCGCTTCACGACCTCGTTCACCGAGTTCGTGACGTCGCTGCGGCGGAAGGACTGGCACGCCTACGAGAGCGCGCGGCTGTTCTGGGGCCTGCAGGATCCGGTCGCGGTGCTCGGCCGCTGGGGCGAGGGCCTGCCGCCCGAGCGGGTCCACGTCGTCACCCTCCCCCGGCCCGGCGCGCCACGCGACCTGCTCTGGCGGCGCTTCTGCGAGGCCACCGGCCTCGTCCCGGACGACTACGACCTGTCCCGGACGTTCGCCAACCCGTCGCTCGGGCTGAGCGAGACGCAGTTCCTGCTGCGCCTCAACGAGACGCTCGGCGACCGTGTCGGCTGGCACGCCTACAACGAGGACGTCAAGCTGTTCCTCGCGCAGCAGCTCCTGACCGAACGTCCGTCTCCGGTCAGGATCGAACTGCCCGGCGAGCACGTTCCGTGGGCCGTGGAACGGGCCGTGGAGACCGTCGAGGCGCTGCGCGCGGCGGGCTACCGCGTGGTGGGCGACCTGTACGAGCTGATGCCGGCGGCGGCGTCGGGCCCCGCTCTCGGGACCGCGCCCGCACCGCCGCCCGACGAGGTCCGCTGGGCGGAGATGGCGGACGTGGGCGTCGACGCCGTCGCGGCGCTGCTGCGGCGCGTCCAGGAGAATCGGGCGATGGCCGAGGCGGTGCCCGGCGCCGGCCTCCCCGCCCGCGACCAGATCGACATGCTGCGCGATGGCTCGGCAGGCCTGCTCGACACGACGGACCGGCTCGTGAAGGACGCCGCGCCGTTCGTCGAGCGGGCCAAGCGCACGGCGCGGGAGCGCTACCCGGCAGCGCTCCGGCTGCGCGGCGCCTACCGCAGGTTCCAGGGCGGGACGCAAGGGCCCGAGGCCGAGACGAGAACGAGGTGAGCGCCCGCATGGGGGATTCAGGTAAGTCCGTCTATCTGCATGTCGGGGCGCCGACGGCCGAGGCGGCCTTCCTGCACCGAGCGCTGTGGAGCAACCGGCGGCGGCTGGGCGACGCCGGTGTCTGCTACCCGGTCACGGGACCGCAGGAGCACTTCGCGGCCGTGATGGACCTGCGCGAGATGAGCTGGGGCGGCCACCGGGACCCGGGCTGGGAGGGCGCGTGGGACCGTGTCGTTGAGCGCGCCCGCGCCTGGGACGGCCCCGCGGTCGTCTTCTCCCAGCCCTTGCTGGGCGGGGCGACCGAGCAGCAGGTCAAGCGGGCCGTCTCGGCGCTGGAGCCGGCCGAGGTGCACGTGGTCCTCGCCACCCGCGACCTGGGCTGGCAGCTGATCCTCGACTGGCAGGAGCAGATCCGCCACGCGCACACCATCACGTTCGAGCGCTTCGTCGACGATCTCGTCGCGCTCGGCATCGACGCGCCGGAGCCGTACGGGGAGATGTTCTGGGGGCTGCACGACCCGGTGCGGGTGCTGCGGGCCTGGGGGTCGGCGGTGCCGCGTGAACGTGTCCACGTCCTCACGCTGCCGCCGCCCGGCGGCCGCGCCGGCCTGATGTGGGAACGGTTCCGGACCCTGGTCGGCGTCGAGGACGGGGTGTGCGACCTCGGCGGCATCCCCGGGGACGAGCCGCTGTCGGCGGTCGAGGCGGAGCTGCTCCGCCGCCTGAACGAGAGGATCGGCACGTCGCTGGGCGGCGACTACGAGCGCATGGTCCAGGACCACCTCCTCGGGCGCGGGGCCGCCGGATCCGGAGGATCGACGCGGCTCGCCGACGGGGCGGCCGGCACGGAACGCACCCGGATGGGGCTGCCCGCCCGCCACGCCGAGTGGGCCGCGCACCGGACCCGCGAGCTGGCCGAGTCGCTGCGCGCCTCCGGCTACGACGTGGCCGGCGACCTGGACGAGCTGACCACCTCCCGGGTCCCGGAGGCCGCGATGCTCCCCGGCGACGTCCCGGAGGAGCTGGTCGCGACCGCCTCCGTCGCGGTGGTGGCGCACCTGCTGGAGGAGCTGTCGCTGGCGCGCGAACGCGTCGGCCTCGCCCATCTGCACAGCGAGATGACGGGCGTGAAGGAGAACCTGGAGCGGCTCTTGGAGACCGCTGCGTCGCCGTCACCGGCGCTGCAGCGCGCCGCCCGCCGGGCCGCGGGCAGGCGCAACCCGTGACCCCGGGCACGAGGAGCGGCAGCGGGCCGTCCGTCACCGCGGTCGTCGTCACCTACAACCGGCGCGGCCTGCTCGGCGAGGCCCTGACCGCGCTCGGCGCCCAGACGCGGCCCCCGGACCGGATCATCGTGGTCGACAACGCGTCCGCCGACGGAACCGCCGCGATGGTCGCCGAACGGTTCCCCGGCGTGCACCTGCTCGCCCTGCCCCGCAACATCGGCGGGGCCGGCGGGTTCAGCGCGGGCATGGCCCGGGCGATGGGCGAGCGCGCGGATCTGCTCTGGCTGCTGGACGACGACACCGTGCCCGAACCGGAGGCCCTCGGAGCCCTGCTGGACGCGCGGCGGGAGGCCGCGACCGGCGAGGACGGGCCGCCCGTGCTCGTGGCGAGCCGGGTCGTCTGGACCGACGGCCGGGACCACCCGATGAACACCCCCCGCCCCAAACCCCGGGCGACGGCCGCCGAGTCGCGGGTCGCGCACGCGGCCGGCTGCATACCGATCCGGTCCGCGTCCTTCGTGTCCGCGCTGGTGGACGCGGCGGCGGTGCGCGAGCGCGGGCTGCCCGTCGCCGACTACTTCCTCTGGAACGACGACTTCGAGTTCACGACGCGGCTGCTGCGCGGGCGCCGCGGGCTGCTCTGCCCCGGCAGCGTCGTGGTGCACAAGACCAGGGAGTTCGGCGGGGCGGACGCGGACCCGGGCGACCGCTTCTTCTACGAAGTGCGCAACAAGATCTGGCTGTTCACCGGGAGCCGCGGGCTCGCGCCGCCCGAACGCGCCCTGTACGCGGGGTCGACGGCGCGGCGCTGGGCCCGCACGTTCGCCGGCTCCTCCGACCGCGCGGTGCTGCGCCGAGCGCTGGCCCGCGGCGTGAAGGACGGCCTGTTCACCCGCCCGAGGCCGACCGCCGCGATCCTGCGGGAAGCCGGTGTCCTCGAAGAAGCCGAGTTACCTCCCGATCGCCGCGGCCATGGTAGCGACGGCTAGCCCCCCGCGGGACCGCACGGCGCGCGTCACTCGCCTGCTCGCCGGGCCGGCGCCCCCGGTCGCGTGCGCCGCGCTGACGCTCGCCGTGGCGCTCGTCGGCATCGGCACCCCGTCCCTGTGGCTGGACGAGGGCGCCACGATCAGCATGACCACGCGGTCGTACGGCGACATGCTGCGCGTCTTCCCGCATCTGGACCTCGTCCACGCCCTCTACTACATGGTCATGAAGCCGTGGGTGGCGGTGTTCGGGACGGGCGCGCTCGCGCTGCGGCTGCCCAGCGCGCTCGCCATGGCGGCGGCCGCCGCGGGCCTCGCCGTCCTCGGCCGGCGTTGCCTCGGGCCGCCGACCGGGCTCGCGGCCGGGCTGGCGTGGGCCGCCGGTCCGCAGACGAGCCGGTGGGCGCAGGAGGCGCGCTCCTACGCCATGACCGCGGCCGTCGCGGTGCTCGCCACCTACCTGCTCGTACGGGCCCTCGACCGGGACGAGCGGCGTCCTTGGCGGTGGTTCGCCGGCTACGCCGCCGCGGTCGCGGTGCTGGGGTTCCTGCATCTGGACGGGGCCCTGCTGCTCGCGGCGCACGGCGTGACCCTTCTGCTGACCCGTCCCAGGGCCGGGGTGTGGCTGCGCTGGCTGGCATCCGCGGCGGTGGCCACGGCCCCGCTCGTGGTTCTGGCGCTCGCGGCGCAGGACCAGAAGGACCAGGTGAAATGGCTTCCCCGGCCGTCGTGGGACGTCGCGTGGACGCAGCTCCAGTTCCTGGCCGGAGACCGGGTGCTCGTCGCGCCGGTCGTGACGCTCGCCCTGCTCGGCGTGGGGGCGAGTGTCTCGGGCCGCGTCTCCGTCCCCCGCCGCACGGCCTCCCTGCCCGCCGTCGCGCTGCCATGGGCGCTCGTGCCGACCGTGCTGCTGCTCCTCGTCTCCAGCGTGACGGACCCTGTCTTCTACTACCGGTACACGACCTACTGCCTGCCCGCGGTCGCGCTGCTCGTCGGCGCAGGTCTGGCCGGGTCGCTCACCGTCGCCCGCCGCCCCGCCGCCCGCGCCGTACCGGTGGCCGCCGCGGCGGCGGTGCTCGTGGTCCCGTCCCTGCGCGTCCACGGCGACATCCGCCGCCAGGACAGCCGCCTCGACGACATGCGCGCCGCCGCCGACGCCGTCCGCGCGCACGCCAGGCCCGGGGACGCCATCGTCTACCTCGCCGGGAGCGCCCGGTGGAGCGCCGCCGCCTACCCTGACGTCTTCGGACGGCTGCGCGACGCCGGCGTGAGCACGGACCCGGTGGCCGCCGCCAACCTCAAGGGCCGTGACCTGCTCCCCCGCGAGCTGCCGCCGAGGCTCGCCCGGACGGATCGGGTGTGGGTGATGAACCACCGCTCACTCGACCCGCACGCCCCGATCATCGAACGGCGGGAGCGCGCGGTGCAGTCCGCCGGGCCCTGGCGGAGGGCCGGCACGTGGACGTACCGGGGCGGCTGGCTCGTCCTGTTCGAGCGGACGGGCCCCTACCGCAGTTCCAGGTAGTCGACCTGCCCCTGACCGTCGAGGCGGCGCAGGCCGATCGTGTTCCAGCCCGCCGACAGCTCCACCGTCGCGGGGACGTCCGCCCAGTCGGCGCCCGCCGTGGCGCGCAGCCGTACGGACGTCGCGGCATAGCCGTTCACGGACATCTCCAGGTCGGAGTCGCGGCCGGAGCGGTTGGCGTACCGGGTGCGGACCGCGTAGCTCCCGGCGGTGGGCGCGAACACGGGCACCTCGACGCGGCAGTCGTCGCGCGCGAAGGGGCCGACCGCCGACCCCCCGGACGCGTTGGGCCGCGCCAGCGCCGAGACGCAGCCGTTCAGCCGCCCCCGCTCCGCCTCGTACCGGACGGGGACGCCCCGGACGGCGGGCCGCGCGCCGTCCCAGCCGAGGCGGGCGACGTACATGCCGCGGGTCACCCTGGAGCCGCCGCGGTGGCCGAGGATGCCGTGGAAGACGAGGTAGTCGCCGGTGTCGTCGGTGAACACGTCCGCGCTGCCCGGCCCTTCGACCTTCCCGCCGTACAGGCCCGTGGACTGGACGGCGCCGCCCTTGGCGTACGGCCCCTCGATCGACGAGGCCACCGCGTAGCGCGTCTGGTAGTTCGACTTGAAGTACCAGCCCGCCGAGTACAGCAGCACGTACTTCCCGCCGCGCCGGACCAGGTCGGGCGCCTCCACCAGGACGGGCTCGTCCGCCGCGCGCCCCATGATCAGCCTGGCCGGGCCGGCCGTGCGCAGCCCGTCCGGGCTCAGCCGGACCAGGTAGATCGCGGCCGACTTCTGGTCGTCGGTCTTGTAGAGCAGGTAGCGGGTGCCGTCCCGCTCGACGTAGGACGCGGGGTCGATCGCGCCGCCGAGGTCCAGCGGGCAGACCAGCGGCCCGCCCTCCTGCGGGACGAACGGGCCCGCGGGCGAGGACGCGGTCGCGACCCCGACGCACTGCTCGTCGCCGTCCTTGCGGCGCGCGGAGAAGTACAGCACGTAGGTGCCCTCGGGCTCGCGCGGCGGGACGACCTCGGGCGCCCAGGTCCAGCCTCCGGCGGCCCACGCCGGGAGCCGGGCCAGGCCGTCGCCGGGCCTCGTCCTCCAGGGCCCGGTCGGCGACGGGGCCGTCGCGACGGGCATCGTCGCGTCCGCGTTGTTGGTGCCGTAGGCGAAGTACGTCCCCGCCACCTTGATCACGGTGGGGTCGGCGAAGGACCCGTCGATCACCGGTTCCGCGGGCGAGTAGCCGGGCGGGTCGATCGCCGCCGGAGTGCCCGCCGGGCTCGGCGGCGGCGCGCCCGGCGACGCGCCGGGTCCGGTCCGGCCGGGACCGCCCGACGGGCGGGCGCCCGTCCCGCCTGACGGCGGGGCCACCGTCACCGCCAGCCAGACGACCAACGCGACCAGGGCGCTGATCGCGGCCCCCGCGATCAGCGGCAGCAGCGGTGCGAGCGCCCGCGGGTCACGGTCCGTCCACCTCATGGCACCCCGCATCATGCCAACAACCGGGGCGGGACGGCCAACGGGCGCCGCATGCGCGACCCGCGTCCGGATCGTTACGCTTGCCCGGCGATCTCGCCACAGAAGGGACACGCTCATCACGGAGGGGACGCTCGACACAGGAACGGCACTCGACGCGGAGAGGTCACGGACGTTGATCCGGCATCGGCGGCTGGCGGCCGTGCTGTGCCTGCTCGCCGTTCTCGGGGCGAGCGGCTGCCTCTTCCAACCGGACGAGCGCTCCGCGCCGAAGGCGGTGAAGCTTCCGAAGAAGCCGAACATCGTGTTCGTCCTCACCGACGACCTGTCCTGGAACCTCATCGCGCACATGCCGCGGGTGGTGCAGATGCAGCGGGACGGCCTCACCTTCGACGACTTCATCATGGCCGACTCGCTCTGCTGCACCTCGCGCGCCACGATCTTCACCGGGCGGTACCCGCACAACACCGGTGTCCGCACGAACTTCCCGCCCGACGGCGGCTACGAGGTCTTCAAGGACAAGGGCGGCGAGCAGGCGTCGTTCGCCCCGTCCCTGCAGAAGGCCGGCTACCGGACGGCGCTCCTCGGCAAGTACATGAACGGCTACCAGCCCAACGACACCCAGGGCGACACGAAGCCGTACGTGCCGCCGGGATGGGACGAGTGGCACGTCAGCGGCAACGGCTATCCCGAGTACGACTACAACCTGAACGAGAACGGCAGGCTCGTGCACTACGGCACCCGGCCGCAGGACTACCTGACCGACGTTCTGGCGAACAAGGGCATCGAGTTCGTCCAGCGGTCCGGGGCATCCGGGCAGCCGTTCTTCATCCAGATCGCGACGTTCGCGCCGCACGGGCCGTTCGTGCCGGCGCCGCGCCACGCCGCGCTGTTCGGCGGCCTGACCGCGCCGCGCCCCCCGTCGTTCAACGAGGCCGACGTCCGCGACAAGCCGTCCTGGCTGCGGTCGCACCCGCAGTTGCGCAGGTGGGGGATCCGCCGCATCGACGAGGGTTTCCGCGACCGGGTGCGGATGGTGCAGTCGGTCGACGAGATGGTCGGCCGCATCCGGACGGCGCTGAAGGAGCGCGGCCTCGACCGCGACACCTACCTGGTGTTCGGCTCCGACAACGGCTTCCACCTGGGCGAGCACAGGCTGGCCGGCGGGAAGATGACCGCGTTCGACACCGACATCCGCGTGCCCTACATCGTCGTCGGGCCCGGGGTCCCCGCCGGGCGCAAGGTCCGGGAGCTCGCGCAGAACACCGACCTGGCCCCGACCTTCCAGGAACTGGCGGGCGTGCGCCCGCCGGCGGCGACCGACGGCCGGTCGCTCGTCCCGTTCCTGCGCGGCGCCGCCCCGGCGGGCTGGCGCGAGTCGGCGCTGGTCGAGCACGTCAAGCCGCCGCCGTCCCCGCTGGACCCCGACCGGCAGGACTCCGCGCCCGGCTCGCCGACCACCTACAACGCGATCCGCACCCGCGACATGCTGTACGTGGAGTACTCCGGCGGGGAGACCGAGTACTACGACCGGGTCCGCGATCCGCACGAGCTGGACAACGTCGCCGCCGGGCTGCCGGAGCAGCGGCGCCGCCACCTGTCCGACCTCCTGTACGCGCTGACCCACTGCACGGGCTCCGGCTGCACCCCCGCGGGCCGGAGCCGATGACGAAGTTCCGTCCTTTATGCGCCGCTATCATCGCTGACGACTGCGGACGCGCCAGGGCGATGTGCAGGGTGAGACGTGCAGAGTGACCGGAAGCTGGGAGAGGGCGTGACTCCAACCGGAAAGCCGGATGACGACCACGAGGGTGAGCGTCCCGAACCCGGGCAGCCGGAGCAGACGCCTCCCCCGTCGCACTGGCTGGACGACCAGGACACCTCGTCCGGTCCGCTGCTCCCCGCGGACGATCCCGAGGACGACCTCGAGGACGATCCCGACGAGGGCGACGCGCCCGAGGACTTCCCCGAGGACTCCCCGGAGGACGACCCGGACGCGGACATGGCGGACCGCACCGTCATGGACCCCAAGTTCAACCAGACGTTGGTCCTGCCGAAGCGGCAGAAGCCCGCGGCCGACCGGCCCGTGGAGACCGCCGAAGAGCCGGGCGGCGATGGCGAGGAGGCGGCCTCGCCCGTCCTGCCCGCTCCCGTCGCGGACGCTCCGGCCGCGTCCACCGACGTCCCCCCGCCGCAGCCCTCCCCGTACGGGCAGGAGATGGCGGACGTGACGAGAACGGAGATCCCTCTCCCGCCGCCCTCCTCCTACGAGGAGGACATGGCGGACGTGACGAGGATCGAGTCCCCCACCCAGCCGCCTGCCTCCCACGGGCAGGACTCGGGGGAATTGACGTGGATCGAGCCCGCCGGCCAGCCGCCTGCCTCCTACGGGCAGGACTCGGAGGACGTCACGAGGACCGAGTTCCCCGCCCAGCCGCCTCCCTCCTACGGGCAGGACATGGCGGACGTCACCCGCATCGAGAAGCTGCCGCCCTTCCCGCAGGCCGCGCATCCGCAGCCCGCACCGCCGCAGCCCGCGCCCTCGCAGAGCCCCCCGGCCCCCGAGCCGTTCCCGTGGGCGCAGGAGATCCCCGGCGCCCCCGCGCGCCCGGCCCCCGAGCCGTTCCCCTACGCGCAGGACATACCGGGCGCGCAGACTCCCCCGGCCCCGCAGGCCCACGCCGCGGCGGAGCCGTTCCCGTGGGCGCAGCAGGTCCCCGGGACGCCGCCCCCCGCCCCCGGCCCGGAGGCCGTCCACCCGGTGGCGCCCCCGCCGGTGATCGAGGAGCCGTGGCGGACCGGGGGGCCGCGCGGCCCGAAGGGCCCCCGCAGGAGCCTCAAGAAGCCGCTGCTCATCGGCGCGGGCGGGCTCGCCGCCGTGGCGCTGGTCGCCGCGGGCGTGCTCGTGGTGCCCGGCCTGGTCGGCGGCGACGATGACGGCGGCGGCGCGGGCGCCAAGCTCGCCGGCGCGCTGTTCCCGGTGGACGCCGCCGCCCGCACCGACGGCCGCGACCAGCAGTTCACCGGTGTCGCGGCGCGCGGCTCGACGGTGGTCGCGGTCGGCGGCGAGACCGACCCGCAGAACTCCCGCGGCCTGTTCCTCGTCTCGACCGACGGCGGACGCACCTTCAAGTCGGTCGACCAGCAGGACACCGACGGCGGCCTCGCGCCGCCCGGCGGCATCCCCGAGGCGGTCGGCGCGTCACGCCGCGGCTGGGTCGCCGTCGGCAGACGTGTCAACGGCGGCGGCGCCGTGTGGACCAGCAAGGACGGCAAGGAGTGGCGCCGCCAGCCCGACGCCGTCGGCGACGTCTTCGGCCCGCAGAACCGGGTGACCCGGATCGTCGGCACCGGCGGCGGGTTCCTCGCCGTCGGCGAGAACTCCCCCAAGGGCGACTTCAGCGACGCGCGTCCGGCGGTGTGGCTGTCGAGCGACGGACGCCGGTGGGAGGCGCGGGTCGGCGACCAGATCGGCCTGCAGGTCCAGAACGCCGGGTTCTCCCTGGTCGAGACCGCGGCGAACGGCGATGTGATCCTGCTGGAGGGGCTCATCACGCCCGACTCCAAGAAGCCCGGCCCCTACCGGAAGGTCTGGCGCTCCGACGACGCCGGCCGGACGTGGGCGACGTCGGAGGTGCCGGCGCCGAAGGGCAGCCGCGGCCTGATGATCGGCGGTGGCGGCGGGGCGGGGTTCCTGGCGATGCGCGAGATGTCGGCGTCCGGGAAGCTCTTCGGCCAGGCCTTCACGTCCAAGGACGGCAGGTCGTGGACCAAGACCGGCAAGCTCGAACCGGCCGGCTACCAGAACACGAACGGGATCGTCTCCGACGGTCGGGGCTTCACCGCCGTCGTCGTCCGGGGCACCGACGTGCTGCTCGCGCGCACCGCCGACGGCTCCGCCTGGAAGGCGGCCGGCTCCGCCGAGTCGAAGGCGGGCCGGGAGGTGCTGGGCGCCGCGGCGGCGGGCGGCCAGACGGTGCTCGTCGGCCGCGAGCCCGGCGGCGGCGACCTGGACCCGATGCTCGGCGTGTGGGACGCGGGCGGCGCCGCGGTCCCCGTCGACCCGGCGAAGATCCCCGGTGCCGTCCGGCCCGACCACGCCGTGCGAGCCCTGGCCGCCGCGAACGGCCTCGCGGTCGCGGTGGGCAGCGCGAGCGGTGACGCCGCCGTCTGGTCGTCGCAGGACGGCGCGTCCTGGAAGGCCGCGCAGGGGCTCGGCGCCGCGTTCACCCGGCCCGGCCCGCAGCAGCTGGCCGACGTCGCCGCCGGCGGCGCCGGCTGGCTGGCGGTCGGCTACGACCAGTCCGCGCCGCGCCGCCCCCTCGTCGTCACCTCCCAGGACGGCTCGACGTGGCAGGCGGCCGACACCGCCCCCGCGTTCGCGGCGAACAAGCAGGGCCCGCCCGTCACCCATGCCGCTGCGGCCGGCTCCGCCGGTTACGTCGTCGTCGGCACGCAGGGCTACTCAGTCGCGACCTGGTACTCGCCCGACCTGAAGAACTGGGCGCGGGGCGCGGGCGCGGACCCGAAGATGATGGCGGGCAGCAAGACCGCGAGCCGCTGGATGCTGGACGTCGCGTCCGGGTCGTTCGGGTACGCCGCCGTCGGCGGCAGCCGGGACGGCAAGGGCAACCACCCGTCGGTGTGGCTGTCGCCCGACGGCAAGCGGTGGACGCTCCAGGAGCTCCAGCTCCCCGGCGCAGGGGTGACCGAAGGCCACCTCACCCATGTCGCCGCCAAGGGGAGCACGCTCGTGGCGGCCGGAATCGCGGCCACCCAGAAGGGGCTCGACTGGCTCGGCTACGTGTCCACCGACGCCGGCAGAACGTGGCGTCCTCTGCCGTCGCCGAGCGGCGGCACGACCGTCGGCGTCACCGCGCTGACCGCGACCCCGAAGGGCTTCGCCGCGACCGGCACCACCGGGCGCGCGGGCGCGACCGACGTGGTGTCGTGGACGTCCGCGGACGGCTCGTCCTGGAAGGCCTCCACGCCCGGCGGCACCGGCCTCGGCGGCGTCGGCGACCAGGAGATCACCGGGCTCGCCGCCTTCGGGAACACGCTGCTCGGAGTGGGCCGCAGCGCCGACTCGGGCGGCGGCCAGCCCGTCCTGTGGAGCCGGCCCGTGCCGTGACCGGGGCCGTGACCCGGCCCCGCGCCGCCCCGCGCTACTTCTCCGGTTGCGGCGGGGCGGCGTCCAGGCCGGGGAGCCCCTGGTGCCCGCCGCCCGCCGGGCGCGCGTGGCGGGGGATGTAGGGGATGGCCGGGCGGGGGCCCATCCGGGCCCGGTCGCGGTCGCGCAGGCGGTTGCGGCGGGCGCCGTAGGGGGCGACGACCGCGCGGTAGAAGGGTTTGCGGATCAGGGTGGGGACGAGCCGGTAGCCGCCGCGCACCATGACGTTGCGCCAGTACTGGGGCTGGGAGATGAAGCCCTCGCGGAGCATCTCGCGCTGCAGCCGCAGTTCGGAGCGCAGCAGGTCGCGGCCGCCGCGCCGCTCGTAGGCCCCGTCGCCGACGCGGTAGTAGACGAGGGGCTCGGCGACGTTCACGATCCGCGCCCCGCCCGCGATCATGCGGGCGAACAGCCAGTAGTCCTCCATCAGGGGGAGGTCGCCGTAGCCGCCCGCGGCGACGACGGCGCTGCGCCGGTAGACGACCGTGGGGTGGTTGAACGGATCGTGCAGGCGGGAGTAGCGCGCGATGTCGGCGGGGTCGCTCGGCGGGATGCGGCGGCCCACGATGTCGGTGATGTCGGTGCCGAACTCCAGCAGGCCCGCGCCCACGAGGTCGGCGCCCGCGCGCACCAGCGGGACCTGCGTCTGGAAGCGGTGCGGCATCGAGTAGTCGTCGGCGTCCATGCGGGCGACGATGTCGTGGCGGGCGGCGTGCAGGCCGGCGTCGAGGGCGGGGCCGAGACCGCGGTTGTGCTCCAGGTGGACGAACGCGACCTCGACCGGGCTGATCCTGACGAGTTCGCGCAGGCCGGAGGCGAGCGCGGGCGGGACGGGCCCGTCCTGGACGAGGACGACCTGGTCCGGGCGGAGGGTCTGGAGGTGGACGGCGCTGCGGAAGGCGTCCCGGACATGCTCCTCACGATCACCGCCGTAGACGGTCATCAGAAGGGTGAAGGGTTCGGGCAGCATGCGTCCGTTCCGGGGGGAGCGTGGCGGCCGCGGGGACACCCGTGCTGGGCGGGTCGGCGGGCCGGGTCGGGGGGTAGGGGGCGCCGTCCTAGATGGGACGCTTTGAGGCGGTCGATGGTTTGCGCGGCCAAGATACCGCTGAGAGACGGCTCCATCGGGTTCGGGCGCGGAATCAGGTCGGTGCGCAGATGTTGCGGTCGGCGCGGATCTCCCCCGCGATCTTCGGAACCATCGGGCCCAGCCCCCGCAGGGGGGCGCCGTCCCTGCCGATGACCAGGTAGACGTAGCCGGGTTTCGCGGACGCCCACGGGCGCGGCTGGTGGCCGGGCACCGCGATCGCCGTGCGCGCGGCCTGCCGCTCGGCGCCCGCGCCGTAGAGGATCTGGGTGTGGGGGACGGGCTTCCTGGCGGTGCCGACCTTGACGACCTGGAAGCCGCGCTCGGTGAGCTGGTCGGCGGTCCGCTGGGCGAGGCCGCCGGTGCCGGAGGCGTTGTAGACGCCGAGCCTGACCTGCGTGGGCGGAACGGGCTGGACCTTGTTCGCGGGCACGGGTTCCGGCTGCGGGAGCTTGTTGTCCTCGCGGATGGCCCGGAACAGGGGCTCGGCGGCGGCCTGGGCGAACTGGACGCGGTTCTTGTCCTGAGGGAACGCCTGCACGGGAACGGTGACGAAGCGGACCTTGCCGGCGCTCATCCCTCCCAGGGACGCGGCGAGCTTCTGCATCACCGACAGGGTGAGCCCGTCGTCCGCCTTGATGGACTTGGTGGCGGCGGACAGGAAGTCGTAGGTGCGGCCGGGGTCGGTGAGCATGCCCTTGTCCGTGGCCTTCTTGACGACGGAGGCCATGAACGCCTGCTGCCGCTTGATCCGGTCGAGGTCGGAGCCGTCGCCGAGGACGTAGCGGGTGCGGACGTAGCCGAGGGCCTGGTCGCCGCGGACGGTCTGCCGGCCGGCCCGGAGGTGCAGTTCGGCCTTGGGGTCGTCGATCCGCCGGGGGACGCAGATCTCCACGCCGCCGAGGGCGTCCACGACCCGCTTGAACCCGGCGAAGTCGACCTCGACGTAGTGGTCGATGTGGATCTTGGTGAGCGACTCGATCGTCCGCCAGGTGCAGGCGGGGCCGCCGTTGGAGAACGCCGCGTTGATCATTCCGAACTGGGCCGGGACGGTCGTGCCGTTCCTGCGCTTGCACGGCGGCATCTGCACCATCGAGTCGCGCGGGAAGCTGACGCCGATGGCGCTCTGCCCGCCGGGCGAGATGTGCAGCAGGATCGTGGTGTCGGAGCGCTGCCCGGCCTCGGTGCCGTAGCGGGCGTTCTCCCCGGCGCGGCTGTCGGAGCCCATCATCAGGATGTTGAGCGAGTTGTTCAGCTTGGGCGGCCGGTGCTCGCCGAGCCTGCCGTCGACGTTCTCCCGGTCGATCTGCCCGTCGAGCCTGCGCCAGAACCCGTAGGCGGTCAGGCTGCCCGCCACGAGCACGACCGACAGCCCGATCGACACCCAGCCGAGCATGCGCCACAGGCGCCCCCGCACCGGCGGCTCCGGTGGCGGCGGGGCGCTGTCCGCGTAGTACACGGGCGGGGGCGCGACGGCTCGCTGCATCCGGAACATTTCAGCACAGATTGGACATGCGCCACGGGCGTCGCGGGAAAGAGCCGGGCCCGCGTTCCGACCGCCGCATAAGGGGCACCGGGTAGATGATCTAGACGTAAGGGATGCTGTACGGTCCTGCCCATGGAAGAGGCCGGTCAGCTCGACGCGCTTGAGCGGGCCGTCGAAGGGACGCTCGCCGAGGGGTCGTTCGAGTTCGACGACGAGGAGGCGGTGCTCCGCATCGAGGGGTCCCTCGTCCTCACGACCGGCTGGTTCCTCGGCCTCGGAGCGGGCGGCGTGGGCCTGCTGCTGACCGGCGCCGTCCTGTCCCTGACCGGGCTCCCGGACCAGGCGCGGTGGGCGCTGGCCCCCGGCGCCGTCCTGCTGGCCCTGGTGGCCGGGTTCGTCCTGCTGCTGCGCTTCACCCCGCTCGCCGGGCTCTGGTCGGACCTCGAACTGCGGTTCGCCGAGCAGGCGATGGTCCACCGGCGCACGCGGATCCCGTTCGGCGACCTGCGCCCCGAGCACCTGGTGTGGAAGAACGGCCGGTTCTTCCGCCGCCTCTACGTCCGGCACCCGGCGCTGCGCAAGCAGCTCGCCGGGTTCTTCGGCAGCGAGGAGCGGCAGGCCGAGGAATTCCAGCGGCGGCTCTGGGAGCTGATCCGCGCGCCCGACCTGAACGGCGTCCTCACCCGCGGCAGCGACCTCACCCCGGTGCAGCGCTGGATCATCGCGGCCGGCGCCCCCTACGGCGCCGTCAACGGGTTCCGGGTGGACCGGCTCGGCGCCGCGCCCGGCGCGTCCGCCGCGGCCGCCGACCGCCGCGCGGCGCAGGACCTGCTCCAGGACCCCTGGGGCGCCTACGACCTGGAGCAGCTCCTCGGCGCCGTCAACTGGCTCGTCCAGGACGGGCACCGCGCCGACTTCGCGCAGGACGCGCACCTCGCCGGCCGGTCCCCCGCCGAGCAGCGGGAGTACGAGTCGCTGCTGCGCGAGGTCGACGGCCTCATCGCCGGCGACCGGCTGGAGCCCCCGTTCGTCGAGCGGCTGATCGAGCTGGTCCGCGTCCGGTACGGCGACGAGGGCGACTCGTACGCGCGGCTCGTCCCGCCGCTGCTGCGCGACGAGCCGGGCGCGGACGCGAGCGAGGAGGGCGCCGAGCTCGCCCAGTTCCTCCACCAGCTCTTCAACGACCGCAACCACGCTGCGGAGGAGCTGCACCGGCTGAAGGCCCTCGCCGACCCCGCGCTGCGCGCCAACGTGGGACGGTTCCTGATCTGGGACTACGGGCGGGCGCTCATGCTCTTCCGGTGGGGCCACATCGTCGGCTGGCTGACCGAGGAGTACTGCTGGGACCGGATGCTCCCGCTCGCGCTCGACATCCAGCGGCGGTACACGTCCTGGCGGGACATGGCGACCTGCTACCTGCAGGGGCGCCTGCTCTGGTCGGGCGGCGGCGGCACGGCGCAGGCCGAGTACGAGCGGCTCGTCGAGGAGCTCGCCACCGAGCCCCGCAGCCCCTGGAACCTCGTCCCCTGGGACCTGGAGCTCACCCGCGACTGGGCCTAGTCCGGGGTTGGCCGCCCGCCGCAACCGGACCCGCCTGTGATCTATCTCTCGGGGCCCCGGAATGCCCGCCGCGGAACGGTTGTGCCGGTGCGGCCATCTGTATATGGGAAATCTGCCATGAAATCACCATTCACCGCACGTAGTCTGGTCCGACCTCAGTCGGCACCCCGCACGTGAACCGCCCGGAGCGACCATGAACCCCCCACCTTGGCCCGGCCAGCAGCCCGGTCGGCCGGGATTCCCGCCGCCTGCCGCGCCCGCCGGCCCTCCGCCGATGCCCGGCGGCCCCGGTTTCCCACCCCCGTACCCGCCGCGGCGCGGCGGCGGCAGCACGCTCGTGTGGCTGCTCGTCGTCGGCGCGGTGCTGGTGGTGGCCGTCGCCGGGACGTTCGCCGTCCTCGTCTTCAGCGGCGATGACGACGACCCGGTCCGGCCGGTGTCGCTGCCGTCCACGACGCGCATCCCGAGCTACGGCTCCACGACGGAGCCGACCGTGCCCTCGCCCACCTACTCCAGCGGCGGGGCGGTCGACCCCTCCGGCGTCCTGAAGCGGACGATCACGACGGCGAAGGGCAACGTGTTCACCCAGGCGGGGACGCGCACCGAGTCGTGCATCACCCGCGCGAACTCCGTGCTGCTGCCGGCGCTGCGCCGGCACCCGTGCATGGGGAACATGTACTCGGCCGTCTACGCCAGCCCGTCCAGGCAGATCATCACCTCGGTCTCGATCCTGAAGTTCGCCACGTCGACGGACGCGTCCATCGTCAAGGGCTACACGAACCAGGAGGGCTGGCCGAAGCTGCTGACCCCGTCGGACGCCAGCGGGCTCCCGCAGCCGAAGGCCGACCCCGCGTACTGGACGCGGACCTGGGCGCAGGGCTCCACGGTCGTCTACGCCCAGTCGTACTGGTCCAGCGGCGGCCCGACGGGCGACCGCACCGGCAGCGTCTTCGCCACCGCCGGGGAACTCGGCGTCGAGGTCACCAACACGCTGATGTTCAGCAACTGACCCTCGAACGCGACGAAACCCGCCGCCCCCGATGGGGACGGCGGGTTTCGCGGACCCGGGTGCGGGTCAGATCGTGACTTCGAGACCGGCGACCTCGCCGGTCTTCGCGGTGACGCCGGTGTCGACGCTCACACCGCCGGCCGCCAGGACGCGGACCGTCCAGTCGCCGTCGGCGGCGAAGAAGCGGAACACGCCCTCCTCGCCCGTCACCACCTCGGCGGTGAACTCGCCCGACGAGTCGAGAAGGCGGGCGTAGGCGCTCGACACCGGGGCGCCGTCACGCGTGACGGTCCCCTGGATGACGGCCTCGTTGGCCAGGTCGACGGTCGCCGGAAGGTGCGCCGTCTGCTCGGGCGCTGCGCAGCCCTGGGTCATGGTTCCTCCAAGTGTGGTGCTGCGGGACTTACTTGCCTGCGCCGAGCTCGATCGGCACGCCGACGAGCGAGCCGTACTCGGTCCACGAACCGTCGTAGTTCTTCACGTTCTCCAGGCCGAGCAGCTCGCGCAGCGCGAACCACGTGTGCGAGGAGCGCTCGCCGATGCGGCAGTAGGCGATGGTGTCCTTGTTCAGGTCGACCCCGGCCTCGGTGTAGAGGGCGCGGAGCTCCTCGTCGGACTTGAACGTGCCGTCGTCGTTGGCCGCCTTCGACCACGGGATGTTGGCCGCGGTCGGCACGTGGCCGGCGCGCTGCGACTGCTCCTGCGGCAGGTGGGCCGGGGCGAGCAGCTTGCCGCTGAACTCGTCGGGCGAACGGACGTCGATCAGGTTCTGCTTGCCGATCGCGTCCACGACCTCGTCGCGGAAGGCGCGGATCGTCAGGTCCTGGTCCTTGGCCTTGTAGTCGGTCGCGGGACGGCTCGGGACGTCGGTCACCAGCTCGCGGGAGTCCAGCTCCCACTTCTTGCGGCCGCCGTCGAGGAGCTTCACCTTGTCGTGGCCGTACAGCTTGAAGTACCAGTACGCGTACGCCGCGAACCAGTTGTTGTTCCCGCCGTACAGGATGACCAGGTCGTCGTTCGCGATGCCCTTGCTCGACAGCAGCTGCTCGAAGCCGGTCCTGTCGACGAAGTCGCGGCGGACCGGGTCCTGGAGCTCGGTCTTCCAGTCGATCTTCACGGCGCCACGGATGTGGCCCTTGTCGTAGGCGGACACGTCCTCGTCGACCTCGACGAGCACGAGCCCGGGGTCGTCAAGGTGGGCCTCGACCCAGTCGGTGTCCACCAGGACGTCTGAGCGGCTCATGCGGGAACCTTCCCTTCGGAGCGGACTTTCGCGGTGATGCGGCGGAAGAGCGGATACATCTCGCAGCCGAGGCAGAACCCGAACGCCGCGTTCAGGAACGCCGCCGCCAGCGCGAGGGCGGTGGCACCGATGCCGAGCCAGGTGGTCCCCGTCGCGTACCCGACGGTGCCCAGGAGGGCGAAGGCGAACCCGACACCCTGCGCGAAGCGGGGCGCGGCCTCGTCCTCCAGTTCCCTGGGCGGGGCGAGACGGGGACGGATGAGCACTTTGAACACCAGTCCGTACGGGGCGTACCGAAGGCCGAGGGAGGTCGCGATGGCGAACACGACGGCCTGAGCGGCGAGCAGTGCCCAGCTTCCGGTCACCAGGACGACGACGAGGACGGCCGTGGTGACGGAGGCGCCGAAGCGCGGCCCGCGTGGATCGACCTGCATCGGGGTTCTCCTGGCGGAGTGGAAGCGTGCGTACGAGCTAGAAGGAGAAGGTGCTCGGGGGCGGACGGGCTCGATGCCTCAGGCCATGCGACAGAGCGAGGCGGCCACGCGGCAGAAGTCCACCGCGCGGCGCTTCGTGAGCATCTGCTCTGTCCAGTAACGCACGGACACGATGTTAAGCCGACAATCCACGGGCTGTCACATCCGTCTCGCCTTGCGAGACAGTGACATTCGTCTTAGCGCAGGTCACGAGGCTGCGGCTCATGTGATGACCTCTCCCAGAGCGGCGATGACATCGGGCTTGCGGGGCGCGCCGGCGGCGCGCCGGACGACGCGGCCGGCGGCGTCCAGGACGAGGACGGTCGGCGTCCGCACGACGTTCAGCCGCCGGACGAGATCGAGGTGCGCCTCCGCGTCGAGCTCGACATGGACGACGCCCTCCACCATCTGGCTCACCTCGCCGAGGACCCGGCGGGTGGCCCGGCACGGCGCGCAGAAGGCGCTGGAGAACTGCAGCAGCGTGGCCTTCTCGCCGAGTTCGGCGCCCATGTCGTCCGGGCCGACGGTCTCGCCCACCTGGCCGCCCTCCCCTCGCCGGGCGCGCAGCACGCCGTCACGGCGCCGCTTCACCAGGCCGAACGCCGTGGCCGCGAGCAGGACGCCCGCCGCTGTCAATGCTCCGATCATCCTGTGGGACAACCCGGGGGCCTGCGCTTTTCTTCCCGCGGCCCGTCCTCTCCCACCTCCCGCCGCCCGTCCGGCCGCCCCGGTCAGGTCGGGATCGTGAGGAGGGGCCGCCCGTCCAGGCCGACGATCTCGAAGGAGAACAGCTGGCCGCGCGGGAACATCGTGGACCCGCGGTACTCGCCGTAGCCCTCGTCGTACGGGACGTACCAGCTGCCGAGCGCGTCCCGGCGCCCGTCCCGGGCGATCACCTGCAGCCGGCAGTGCGACCCCTTGGGGACCCCGGCCAGGTGCAGCTCCACCTCGGTTCCCCACGGCTTGCGATGGAGCACCACGTAGCCCTTGACGGCGGTCCGGGGATCCTCCGCGGTGATCCGCTCACCCGCCGCCCCCGGCGCGGGGGACGCCGTGGACGTCGGCGGCTTGGCGCCCGCGCCGTCCGTCCCGCCGCTCCGCGAGGGGAACAGCAGGCCGCCGAACAGGCCGCCGACGACCAGCAGCAGGCACGCGGCGGCGGCGAGCGGGGCCCACCCCGCGGCCCGCCCGGCGGCCAGGCGCTCCAGCGGTCCGAGCCGTCCCCTCCGCCGCTCGGCCGCCCTGGCCAGCAGCCCGTCCAGCAGTTCGGGCGGCGGTCCGGCGATCTCTTCCAGCTGCGCCTCGTCGACCCGTCCGAGCAGCGCGGGCAGGCCGGCCATCCCGGCGAGCTCGTCGCGGCAGGCGGGGCAGTCCCGCAGGTGGGCCTCCAGTTCGGCGCGCTCGCCGGGATCGAGCGCGCCGAGCACGTACGACCCGAGCGCGGTGCGCGCCTGCGTGCAGCCGCTCACGGCGCCAGCCCCCGCTCCTCCAGCGCGAGTCTGAGCGCCCGCAGCGCGTAGTAGGTGCGGGACTTCACGGTGCCGGGCGGGATGCCCAGCGTCTTCGACGCCTCCGCCACGGAGCGGCCCCGGTAGAAGGTCTCGACCAGGACGGCCCGGTGCGGCGGGCTGAGCCCGGCCAGCGCCTCGGCGACCGTCCAGGACTCCAGCGCCCGGTCGATGTCGTCGGAGCCGTCGGCGGTCATCAGGACGTGCTCGTCGATGCCCGTCTCCGGCGGCCGGGCCCGCCTGGCGCGGTGCGCGTCCACGACGAGGTTCCGCGCGACCGTGAACAGCCACGGCCGGACGGGGCGGCCCGCGAGGGCCTCCGGATGCTTCCAAGCGCGCAGCAGCGTCTCCTGCACGACGTCCTCTGCCTGGGTTCGGTCTCCGCCGGTCAGCCGCAGGACGTAGCCGAGGAGGGCGCCCCCGTGCTCGCTGTACAGGGCGCGAAGCAGCCCCTCGTCGGCGGTCGGTCCCACACCACTGTCACGTACGCTCCCCCGGCCCGGTTCACGGGTTCCGGGATTACTTCTGCGCGGGCGCCTGGAGATCGTTCAGCCGGACGTTCTCGGCGGTCGCCGCCACGCGCAGCCCGTCCGGGGTCGGCTCGATCTTGCTGATCCGCGATCCGACGGGCAGGTCGGAGACGGGAACGACCCACGTGAGCTGCCGCTTCACCAGCGCCAGCGGGATCTGCGCGGCGCCGTTCGACCCCACCGACACGGGCGAGATCGCGATGCCCTTGGCGGTCGGCCTGACCTCCACGACCGCGGTGCCGTTCACCGGGAACCCGAGGACGTTGCCGGTCAGGTCCACCGACAGGTCGTCGCCCTTCGGCCCGATCCGCTTGACCTCCTTGGGGGCCTGCTTCTGGATGACGTCGTAGGGGACGACGGCCGAGGCGGTCGCGGTGCGCGCGGTCACGTTCGCGGCGCTGCCCTTGGTGACCTCCGACAGCGGCGCGTCGACGCCCCGCATGTCGACCTTGACGCCGGTGACGGTCACGCCCTGCTGCGTCCAGTCGCCGATCGCCACCTCGATGTGCTTGTACTCGCCGCCGACCGCCTGCGTCAGGAACGGGATGCCGTGGATCGTGACGTCCGGCCGCTCCTGGAGGTTGTACTGCGCGGCCACCTGCTCGCCGATCTTGTCCTCCGCGATCCTGACCCCCAGCCGGTCCGCGGCGACGAGCCCCGCGGCGACGAGGATCAGCAGGACCAGCAGTACTTTCCGCATGTCTCTCCTTAGGCCTGGCGCATGCGTTCGCCACACGATAGTGAACGAACCGCCCAAAAAGGGTCGCTCCGGAGAATGACCTCTGAGCCGGGAAAATCACCCCGCTGTGAGATCAGCCACTCGCTCAGCCACCCGTTCAGCCACCTGCGAAGGGCGGCAGCACCTCCACGACCCCGCCCTCCGGCAGCGTCACCGACGCGTGCGGCCGCGTCCCGACCGGATCCCCGTCGACCAGGAACGAACTCCGCCCGACGACCCGGGCGAACTCGTCGCCGCGCCCGGCCCTGGCCGCGGCGACCGCGTCCTCCAGCGTCGCCGCGTCGTACGGCTCCTCGTGCGTCCCCGCGGCGGACTTGGCCGCCGCCCAGTACCGCATCGTTCCCTTGGCCATGCCTCCAGGCTCTCATCTCCCGCTGACACGGTCCGGCCAGGCCGCGACATGGCCGCCGGAGGCACCTCGGTTATGCTCAGGGGTGAGGGATCCGGGCGACGAGGCCATGGAGTTCATCCGCAAGGCTCTGCATGGCCGCCTCGTCTTCGAGCCGCCGGCCGCGCGCCGGTCTTGGGGATGGGCCGCCTGGGTCCTACGTCTTTTAGGGACGGGAGGCGGCATTTGAGCAGCTTGCTCTTGCTGACCAACGCGTTGGAGCCCTCTGACGAGGTCCTGCCGGCGCTCGGACTTCTGCTGCACTCCGTGCGCGTCGCGCCCGCCGAGGGCTCCGCGCTCATCGACGCGCCGCCGGCCGACGTCGTCCTGGTGGACGCCCGCCGCGACCTGGTCCAGGCCAAGGGCCTGTGCCGCCTGCTGCGCACCACCGGACTCGACTGCCCGCTGCTCGCGATCGTCACCGAGGGCGGGCTCGCCGCCCTGAGCTCCGAGTGGGGCCTGGACGACGTGCTGCTCCAGACCGCCGGCCCCGCCGAGGTCGAGGCGCGCCTCCGCCTGGCCCTCGGACGGGCCGCGGCGGGCGCGGAGGCCGACGACGTCCCCGGCGAGATCCGCAGCGGCGACCTCACGATCGACGAGGCCACCTACACCGCCCGGCTCCGCGGCCGCGTCCTCGACCTGACGTTCAAGGAGTTCGAGCTGCTGAAGTACCTGGCCCAGCACCCGGGCCGCGTCTTCACGCGGGCCCAGCTCCTCCAGGAGGTCTGGGGCTACGACTACTTCGGCGGCACCCGCACGGTCGACGTCCACGTCCGCCGCCTCCGCGCCAAGCTCGGCGCCGAGTACGAGTCCCTGATCGGCACCGTCCGCAACGTCGGCTACCGCTTCGTCCCCGACCACCGCCCGGGCGACGCCGAGGAGAAGGCCCCCGCCCGCGCCTGACCGTCCCGCTCCCCGCCGGCGAAGCCGCCGAGACGGAGCAGCACCGGGGTCAGGACGAGGAGGACGACCGCGAGCGCCGCGACCGCGACCATGGCGCCGCGCAGCCCGACGGCGTCCGCCCAGAGCCCGACATAGACCGGTCCGGCGAGGAACCCGAGATAGGACACGGTCGTGACGACCGACGTCGCGCGCCCCCGGTGGTCGTCGTCGACGTTCCGCGCGACCAGGCGGAGCAGCGTCGGGAACAGCACGGCGGTCCCGGCGGCGGCCATCGCGAGCCCGGCCCCGGCGACCGCCGGCGTGGACGCGACCGCGATGACCAGGGCCCCGCCCGCGGCCCCCGCCGCCCCCGCGAGAAGGATCCCGCGGACGGCCCTCGCCCCGCCCGCCGAGAACCGCGTGATCGCCACCGTCCCCGCGAAGACGGCGGGCGCGACGGCGCTGAGCCCGCCCGCGTGCAGCTCGTCGTCGGCGAAGACCGCGCTCCAGCTCTGGTGCGCGTTCTCGCTGGCGAACGCGAGCGCGCCCAGCACCCCGATGAGCAGCAGCGGGACGATCCGGTGCCGCCCCAACGGCGCCACCGCCTCACGCCGGACGACGAAGTCCCCAGGAAACGCCCACAGGCACATCCCGGCGGCCACGCAGGCGCCGCCCGCCACCGCGAACGGCACCACGAGCGGCAGGGACTGCGCCACCCCACTGGCGAGGCTCGCAAGGACCACGAGACCGGAGAAGACGCCGTGGGCCCGAGTGATGACCGCCCTCCCGGCGGCTCTCTCCGCCCTCCCGGCGACCGCGTTGATGCCCACGTCGGCCGCTCCGCTGGCAGCGCCCACCACCGCGAGCCCGGCGCACAGCCCGGCCAGGTTCACGGCGGTGAACGCCACCGCGACTCCGGCCCCGCCCAACGCCGCGAGGGCCGCACCCGCGACTCCCGGCCCCCACCGATCCAGCGCCCGCCCCGTCAGCAGCATCGCCGGAAGGGCGCCCGCGCCCACGAACAGCAGCGCGAAGCCGAGCGCGCCGTCCCCGATCCCCGCCTGGTCCTGGACGCGGGGCACGGACGCGCCCCACACCCCCCAGAACGCCCCGAACGCGGCGAACCCCACGAACGCGCGCCACGAGGTCCCGACACCCATGCGTGTAACGATACACAACTACCATGGGGCCTCATGGAGCCGTCCGGAGGCGCGAAGCGCGTGACCCTGGCCCAGGTGGCGGAACGAGCAGGCGTGTCCGTCATGACCGCCTCCTACACCTACAACCGCCCGAACCGCGTCTCGGACCAGGCCAGATCCAAGGTCCTCGCCGCGGCGGCCGAACTGGGCTACGCCGGCCCCGACCCGAGCGCCCGGTCCCTGCGCCGGGGCAGCAACCGCACGCTCGGCGTGGTGATGGGCGAGCATCTGAGCTACGCGTTCGAGGACCCGGAGGCGGTGTCCTTCATGGCGGGCGTCGCCGGCGTCTGCAGCGAGCACGGGTACGGCATGACCCTCGTCCCCGTCACGGGTGCCGCCGGCGACGTCACCCGGATCACCGACGCCGCCGTCGACGGCTTCATCGTCTGGACCACCTCCGACGACGACCCCGTCCTGGCGGCCGTCCGGGCGACGAGGCGCCCCGCGGTGGTCCACGGGGGGCCGGCGGTCGGCGGCATGGACCTGGTGAGCATCGACAACCGCGCGGCGGCCCGCGCGGTCGGCGCCGCCGCCTGGGCGGGCGCCGAGCGCCCCGCCGTGGTGAGCTTCCCGCTCTCCCGTGACCGGAAAACCATGATCTCCAAGGGCGGGGCCCTCCCCGAGGCCGCCTTCCCGGTGACGCGCGACCGCCTGGAGGGCTACCGGCAGGCGGCCGAGGACGCCGGGATCGCCTGGGGGGACGTGACCGTCGCGGTGTGCGCGCGCAACGACGCCGCCGAGGCCGAGCGGGCCGCGGCGGCCCTCCTGGCCTCCGCGGAGCCGCCGGACGCGATCGCCGCGATGAGCGACCAGCAGGCGTCCGGCGTCGTTCGAGCGGTCCGCGCCGCCGGCCGGTCCATCCCCGGCGATGTGGCGATCACCGGTTGGGACGACGCGGCGGCCGCGGCGCCACTCGGCCTGACGACGGTCGCCCAGTCCCTACGCGAGCAGGGCGCGTCCTGCGCGCGGATCGTCCTGGGCCGTCCAGACTCCCGGGCAGCGGCATGGTCCCTCGTCCACAGGACCAGCACCCGCCCCTGACCACCGGCCGGTCAGGACCCGGAAGGCTCGGGTGCGCCGTTGAAGCAGAATCGGGGCGGCGCCTTCAGGGTGGGCGGCTCGGAGCCGGGAAGCTCGGCGATCTCGATGCCCTCGCGCTCCGCCATGGCCGTCACCGTGGGCAGGTGGTCGTGGTAGAAGACCGGGACCCAGCGGTCGGACGGCTCGCCGTCGCCGGCGGGGAGCTCCACCAGCTCCTCTTCCCGGGTGACGCCCGCCCGGGCGGCCACGTCGAGCGCTTCGCGCGGGTCGGCGTCCCCCGCGTCCAGCGCCGCGAGCAGCGCCTCGACGGCGGGACGCTCGACGTTCCCGGCGGTCACCGCGCGCATCAGGTCCTGGTAGGCCAGCGCCGACGGGGAGCCGTCCTCGTCGATGAGCTCGTCCATGCGCTCGGCCCCGTCGGCGAGGATGACGGACAGTCCGTCGTCCACGTGCTCGGGAAGCGGCGGGCCCTCCCAGGAGCCGTCCCACCAGCGCAGGAAGGCCACGGAGTAGTCCTCGTCCACCAGAAGGTCCTGGAGCCAGCCCCACGGCAGCCACGCCGGGCCTCCGGCGAGCAGGTCGACGGGCAGGTCCTGGATGTGCGTGTCGGAGACCTCGTTGTCGTAGCCGTACAGCAGTGCCCGGCCGCCCTCCACCCAGCGCAGGGCCCAGAAGCCGTTCCCGATGTCCTCGGTGCGCAGGCTGCCGCCGTCCACGTGGACCTGACCGGAACAGTCGTCGAAGTAGGGGGCCATCATGGCTTTGACCACGCCCTGGGCCCAGAGTTCGGCGGGCGGCGGCACGTCGGTGGAGACTTGGTCGAACACGGCACTCCTTCTTGTCGGAGGTTTTCCGGCCCGTCCGACGCTTGGGGAACCGGACTGGTTCCCCGGCGCCCCACCGCGATCGCGGCCGTTCCCGCCCGCGGCACGGCCCTCGTCGCCTTGACCTCAAGGAAACTTCAGGTTTTACGGTGCCCGGACCAGTGATCGTCCATTGGGGGGACACCGCACATGAAGACCGGAGAAGTCTCCGACGCCGAACTGGCCGCCCAGCCGGCCGCCTACTGGACCGGATTGGCCTACGAGGCCCTCATCGCGTTCACCCGAGCCCGGCAGGCCGAGTTCGGCTTCACGCAGCCGCAGTTCTGGCTGCTCCGCAACCTGTCGAAGAACGACCTTTCGCCCGACGGGCACGGCATGACGATCCCCGAACTGCGGGAGGCCATGAAGTCCTACCTGAGGCCGGAGGACGACCTGGAGGCCGAGTCGAAGGTCCTCCTGCAGCACGGCTGGTCGACCCGCGACAGCGACGGACGCCTGTGGATCACCGAGGCGGGCGAGAGGACCCGAACCGAGTGGAAGGAGCACGCCCCCGCGATCCGCGCCCTCATCCACCAGGGCATAGACGACGCCGACTACGTCACCGCCCTGAAGGTGCTCCGGCAATTGATCCACAACACCAGCGCCCCCGCGGCCGACCGCACAGGTCAGTGACGTGCGCGCCGGCCGGACGTGGGGACCGTCCGGCCGGCGCGCATCCTTGCCGTCACCACCACCCCAGCGCCCGAGCAGCCAGCCCTCGGAGCGCGCAACGAGATGCCCTCGTCGCCTCAGCCGGATGCCGCGTCCACGCCCGTCGGCGGCCCGGCCAGAACACGTGCGAGCAAGTCACGAAGGTGCCTCTGGTCGGAGCCGGGCAGCTCGAAGAAGTTCCGAGCCAGCGCGTGGGCCCTGGAGCGCAACTCCGTGCGTTTGCGCTCGCCGGCTTCGGTCAGCACCACGTGCTTGACGCGGCGGTCGTCCGGAGCGGGTCGGCGGGTCACCAGGCCGCGGCGTTCCAGGCCGTCGACTATGCCGGTGACGTTCGACGGCTCGCATGACAGCCAGTCGGCCAGCTGACGCATGGGGGCAGGCCCGGACAGGTTGGTCAGGACGAGCGCCTGGGCCGGGGGAAGACCGAGTTCCGCCGCGGCGGCGTTGAACTGGGCGCGCAGTCGCCCGGTCACCTCGAAGACGAGGCCGCTCAACTCGGCCACGACCGCGTCCGCGCCGGCCTCGGCCTCGGCATTGGGGCTCATGCCACCAGCATAGTCAGCGATTAAGCCCCTTAACTGTTCAGCTCCTGAAGTAACTGCTACGCTCCACGACGACCGAAAGGTTCAGTTCCTAAACTATCGAGCAGCTGAAGGAATCGTTGCGATGACGCGAGCGAGGACCCACGTCAGCCTCAGAAATCCAGGACCCGCGCGGGCACTGGCCGCCGCGGGCGCGGTCGCGGCCGCGCTGGCGGTCTGGGCGGTCGGCGAACCCCTCCTGGGCCAGAACCTGGTGATCCGGCAGGAAGGTCAAGAGCCACGGGACCTGGGAGCGGCCGCCATCAGCGTCTTCGCGCTGGTTCCGTCGCTCCTCGGCTGGGCGCTGCTGGCCGTGCTGGAACGGGTGACGCGACTGGCGGCCCGGATCTGGACGGCCACCGCCCTCGTCCTGCTCGCGGTGTCGTTCCTGCCCCTGATCAGCGTGCAGGCCGCAGGCGGGACCAAAGCGGTGCTCGCCCTCACCCACCTGGCCGTCGGAGCCGTTCTCATCCCCGTCTTCTGGTGGACGGCCACATCCCGCGACACCGGCACGGGGAGCAGGCCATGACCGCGCCCGAGGACGAGATCTTCGACAGCCCGACCCCCTGGGTCGCCGACCACATCCGCGCCTACGTCGAAACCGACGGCGCCCAGGGCCACCTCTACCAGGGCTGGCCGACGCTGCTGCTGACGACGCGGGGCCGCCGGTCCGGCAGACTGCGCCGCACCGCGTTGATCTACGGCCGGGACGAGGACCGCTACCTGCTGGTGGCCTCCAACGCCGGAGCCGCCCAGCCTCCCGCCTGGTACCTCAACCTCACCGCGCACCCGCAGGTGACCGTGCAGCTCGGAGCCGACACCTTCACCGCACAGGCCCGCACCGCCGCCCCCCACGAGAAGCCGTCGCTCTGGGCCCGGATGACCTCGATCTTCCCCCTCTACGACAGCTACCAGGCCACCTCCGAACGCGACATCCCGGTGGTGGTCCTGGACCCCCTCACGACCTGACCCCGCGGCCCGCCAGAGGGCGTTCAGGGCCTCCCGGAGACTGCTCCGGTGCTCGGGTCGATGAGGACGCGGCGCGCCCTTCCGCCGGAGAAGTCGAACATCGAGTTCAACGCATCGGCGCGAATGTCGAAGGAGGCGTCTCCGATACGGCCGACACCCCAGTTGTCCTCGATGAAGCGCAGGATCGACGCCTGCTCCGAAGGGCGGTGGTCCACGTGGTTCACCCTGGCGTACGGCGAGATGACGATCAGGGGCAGCCGCTGGCCGGGCCCGCACCGGTCCTGGTGGCCCCCGGCCGCCCCGACCTTCCGGCAGGCCGGCCCGTCCTGCGCGGGGTCGGCCGAACCGTTCGTGATGCGCGGAGGGACGTGGTCGTACCAGCCGTCGGAGTCGTCGTAGGCGAGGATCACCGCTGTCGAGGCCCATTCGGGGGACTTCTCGATCGCGTTGACCGTGGACGCGACGAACCTCTGCTCGTCCAGAGGGTCTGAGTAGCCGGCGTGGCCGTCCTGGTAGGCGGGGGCCTTGAGGAAGGAGACGGCCGGCATGTGGTGCGCGGCGAGAGCCGCGTGGAAGTCGGCCAGGTCGTACTGGTGGTTGGCCTGGTCGGTGAGGCCGATCGCAGCCACCGCTGACGGAGGCAGATGCTTCTCGTTGGCCGTCGACCTGTAGTACTGGAACGGCTCGTGGTGCGGGCTGTAGTCGACGACCTGGCTCTTGCCGATGTTGGCGTGCGCGGCGCCGCAGACCTTGTAGCCGTTCCTCATGCCGGTCGGACGGAAGCCGCCCTGGAACCAGCCCCACGTCACGTGCTTCGCGTTCAGCAGGTCGCCGATGTTGCGGCCGGTCATGACGGTGAGGTTGCCGCCGGACGCGTGGCCGTCGCCGGAGCAGTCGTCGAACGCCGGATCAGGGTCGTTGATGACCGTGCCCACGCCGTCCCCGTCCGGAGACGAGACCACGGACGGGTCCGACACCTTCCGGTGCGTCTTCGGATCGACCGCGTAACCGCCGTGCGTCTGCCCTGAGACGAGATTGAGGGCGCCGGGGGTGGACGGCCCGAACACCGAATCCCAGGAGTTGTCGCTCATCGCATAGCGCTGCGCGTAGTTCCACATAGCGGTGACCGTGTTGCCGTCGTAGTAGTCCATGACGAGGCCGGGTCCGCCGAACAAGAGCGGCCGGCCGCCGCACTCACCGCGCTCGGTGAACTCGACGAACTTGTCCATGCGGCCGCCGTTGACCGCCTTCTGCTCGGCGGCGTAGCCGTGGTCCTGGTCGCAGGTGAGGGCCTGGGAAGGACCGAGCCGCTTGGGGCCGTACCGGTTGGGGTTCCTTGTCAGGAGGCGTCCGCTCAGCCCGTTGGCCTTCGGCGTCCCCTGCGCGGCGTGGAACGGCGTGCCGTCGGTGTTGGCGGCCTTCGGATACGTCCCGAAGTAGTGGTCGAAGGAGACGTTCTCTCCGTAGATGACGACGACGTGCTCGATCGGGCTGCGCGCCTCCGCGGCGGTGTGCGGGGGAGGAGCGGCTCCCTCGCCACCGCAGCCGGCGCTCAGGGCCGCGGCCGCGCCGACCACGACCATGGACGCGGCCAGCACCGAGGGCTTGCGCATCTCTCCACCACCCCAGCGTCTGAACGACCGGCGACCGCACCCGTCACGCGCTCACCGACTGCGCGGGACGGCGATCGATCCCTAGGAGCAATGCCCCGCCGATGAAGTCCGCACCGTTCACGACACCTGGAAGTGCGAAGAAATGGCCTCCGCCGAACGGAGAGATGTGGTCCGAGCGGCCCGGAAGGCTTCGAGCCGCGCGGAAAGCCCGGAGCCGAAGACCGACTCCGGGACCGATCGGGCCGGGATCAGCCGAAGCGGCCGGTGATGTAGTCCTCGGTGGCCTTCTGCTCCGGGTTCGCGAAGATCTTGCTGGTGTCGTCGATCTCGATGAGCTTGCCGGGCTTGCCCGTCCCCGCGATGTTGAAGAACGCGGTGCGGTCGCTGACCCGGGCCGCCTGCTGCATGTTGTGCGTGACGATCACGATCGTGTACTGCGTCTTCAGCTTCTCGATCAGGTCCTCGATCGCGAGGGTGGAGATCGGGTCGAGCGCCGAGCACGGCTCGTCCATCAGCAGCACCTGCGGCTGGACGGCGATCGCCCGCGCGATGCACAGCCGCTGCTGCTGCCCGCCCGACAGGCCGGCGCCGGGCTTGGCGAGCCGGTCCTTGACCTCGTTCCACAGGTTGGCCCCGCGCAGCGACTCCTCGACGACCTCGTCCAGCCGGCCCTTGCGGCGGACGCCGTTCAGCTTGAGCCCGGCCGCCACGTTGTCGTAGATCGACATGGTGGGGAACGGGTTGGGCCGCTGGAACACCATCCCGACGACGCGCCGCACCGCGACCGGGTCGACGGCCGAGTCGTACAGGTCCTCCTCGTCCAGCATCACCTTGCCCTCGACGCGGGCGCCCGGGATGACCTCGTGCATCCGGTTCAGGGTGCGCAGGAACGTGGACTTGCCGCAGCCCGACGGCCCGATGAACGCCGTCACCGAGCGCGGCTCGATCGTCATCGAGATGTCCTCGATGGCGTGGACGCCGCCGTAGTAGGCGTGCAGCCCGGATACCTCGATCCGCTTGGCCATGGGGTCAGGGTTCCTTTCTCTGGGTCAGCGGGCTCCGCGAATGCGCGGCTGTCGAACCAAGGGGGGATCAGCGCCCCGCGGGCGCCTTGCGCCGCGCGACGAGCCGGGCGACCAGGTTGAGCAGCATGATGATCCCGATCAGCACGAGCGCCCCCGTCCAGGCCCGGTCGATCGAGTTCTGGTTGGGGTCGGCGGCCTGCTCCCAGATGAAGGTGGGCAGCGAGGCCTGCGCGCCGTTGAACGGGTCGTTGTTGATCGCCTTGGTGAAGAAGATCGTGAGCAGCAGCGGCGCCGTCTCGCCCATCACGCGGGCGACGGCGAGCATCACGCCGGTGACGATGCCGGTCATCGCGGTCGGGAGGATGACGAAGCAGATCGTCCGCCAGCGCGGCACCCCGAGCGCGTAGGACGCCTCGCGCAGGTCGTTCGGGACGAGCTTGAGCATCTCCTCGGTCGCCCGCACCACCGTCGGGATCATCAGGATCGTCAGGGCGAGGGATCCGGCGAGCCCGGAGAAGTCGAAGCCGAACGTCAGCAGCCACAGCGCCAGCACGAACAGGCCCGCGACGATCGACGGGATGCCGGTCATCACGTCCACGGTGAAGCTGATGACCTTGCCGAGCCGCCCGTTGCCGGCGTACTCCACCAGGTAGATGGCGGTGAGCACGGCGATCGGCACGGCGATCAGGCTGGTGATCAGCACCTGCTCCAGCGTGCCGATGATCGCGTGGTAGGCGCCGCCGCCGGCGTCGCTGCCGCTGACGGCGTTCATCGAGAACTGGAAGAACGTCGGGTCGAGGCGCTCGGCGCCGTTCACGACCACGGTCCACAGCACCGACAGCAGCGGGATGAGCGCCAGCGCGAACGCGAGATAGACCAGGCCCTGGACGGCCCGGTCCTTGATCTTGCGCCCGGCGGAGACCGGCGCCAGCCGGGCGCCGGGGGCGGGCTTGCTGGTGGAGACGGTGGTCACACGAACTCCTTCCGGCGCGCGACGACCGCGCGGGCGGCCATGTTGACGAGCAGGGTGATCACGAACAGCACCAGGCCGGAGGCGATGAGGGCGCCGCGGCCGGTGGTGGACGCCTCGGCGAAGCTGTTGGCGATGTTGGAGGCGAACGTGGCGCCGCCGTTCTCCAGCAGGTGGATGTTGATCCCGGGCACGAAGGTGAGGACCATCGCGACCGCGATCGTCTCGCCCATGGCGCGCCCGAGCCCGAGCATGGCGCCGCCGATCATGCCGGAGCGGCCGTAGGGCAGCACCGCCATCCGGATCGTCTCCCACCGGGTGGCGCCGAGCGCGAGCGCGGCCTCCACGTTGGCCCGCGGCACCTGCAGGAACACCTCGCGCGAGATCGACGAGATGATCGGCAGGATCATGATCGCGAGCACCACGGAGGCGGTGAAGATCGAGTTCTTGCCGGGAGAGTCGCCCCCGAAGATCGGGATCCAGCCGAGGACCGAGTTCAGGAACGTGCTGATCCCCTCCATGTGCCGGGACAGGAAGACCAGGCCCCAGAGCCCGTAGACGATGCTCGGCACCGCCGCGAGCAGGTCCACGACGTACCCGAGCCCGGAGGCGAGCCGCCGCGGCGAGTAGAAGGAGATGAACAGCGCGATGCCGACCGCGACCGGCGTCGCGATGAGCATCGCCAGCAGCGACGACACGACCGTCCCGAACGCGAGCTGCGCGATGCCGAACCTCGGCGGCGTGGCGTTCGGGTTCCATTCCTCCGCGGTCAGGAAGTTCGCCTTGTTGTCCTGCAGCGCCGGGACGGCCTTCCACACGAGGAAGACCGCGATCGCGGCCATGATCAGCAGCACGATGATGCCCGAGCCGCGGGCCGCCGAGACGAAGATCTTGTCTCCGGCGCGCCCGGTGCTCATCCGCCTCGCGGCGGCACGGCGGTCGACGCCGGCGGCCGCGCCGACGCCGGTCTCGCTCATCACGGGACGTCCTCCTTCGATCATGTCGCCGGAACCCGCGTCGGCCCCGCCGCCGAAGTACTCGGCGGCGGGGCTGCGGTTCCCGTCTTCTGCTGTCAGGACAGGGCCTTGACGGACGCCTGGACCTTGGTCAGCACGCTCTGCGGGAGCGGCGCGTAGCCCTTGTCGGTCAGGATCTTCTGGCCGTCCGCGCTGGAGGTGTAGGTGAGGAAGGACTTGACGAACTTGCCCTGCTCGGAGGGCAGCCCCTTCTCGCACGCGATCTCGTAGGTGACCAGGACGATGGGGTAGGCGCCCGGCTCCTTGGTCGCGTAGTCGATCTTCAGCGCGACGTCGTTGCCGGTGCCGGTGACCTGCGCGCCGGCGACGGCCTTGGACGCGCTGTCGGGCGACAGCTCGGCGAACTCGCCCGCGCCGTTCTTGACGTGCGCGGTCTGCAGCTTGTTGTTCTCCGCGTACGACATCTCCACGTAGGAGATCGCGCCCGCGGTGCTCTTCACCTGGCTGGTGACGCCGTCGGACTTCGGCGCGCCCTGGCCGGTGGAGTTCGGCCACTTCTTGGCCTTCTCCCACGTCCAGGTCTTCGGCGCGGTGGTGTGCAGGTAGTTCGTGAAGTTCTCGGTGGTGCCGGACTCGTCCGACCGGTAGATCGGCTTGATCGGCTGCGACGGCAGCTTGGCGCCGTCGTTCTCCTTGGCGATCGCCGGATCGTTCCAGGTCTTGATCTTGCCGGAGAAGATGCTCGCGAGCGTCTCGGGCGAGACCTTCAGGCCGTCCACGCCCTGCACGTTGTACACGACCGCGATCGGGCCGACGACCATCGGCAGGTTCAGCGCGTTGCTCCCCTGGCAGCGCTTCTGCGCGGCGGCGGCCTCTTCGGGCTTGAGGGACGAGTCGGAACCGGCGAAGGCGACCTGACCGCTCGTGAACGCCTGGATGCCCGCACCCGAGCCGCTCGGGTTGTAGTTCAGGTTGGCGCCCGCGCACTTGGACGAGTAGAGCTTCGTCCACTCCTCCATCGCGTTCTTCTGCGCGCTCGACCCGGCAGCGTTGACGCTGGCCTTCGCGCAGTCGATGTCGCCGGACGGCGCGGCGCTCGAACTCGCCGTCGTGTTGTTGTCGCTCCCGCAGGCGGAGAGGGCCAGCGCCCCCGCTACGACCACACCGCCCAGGGCAGCGAGTCGGGAACCGTTCTTCACCGGAGGGTCTCCTTGAGTTTCGTCGGGCGGGTCCCCCGAGCCGCCCCG
Organism: Actinomadura sp. NPDC049753; assembly: GCF_040674655.1. NCBI lineage: Bacteria > Bacillati > Actinomycetota > Actinomycetes > Streptosporangiales > Thermomonosporaceae > Actinomadura > Actinomadura sp. NPDC049753. The sequence continues at coordinate 58,313 of NZ_JBFARL010000018.1, forward strand.
GCCCATGTCGACCGGACGACGGGTTCGCCGTCGAGTGCGACGCTAGGCAGGCGAGGTGACCAGCCGCCCCGATCCAGGTGAACGGCAAATGAACGCAGACGAGCACAGTTGCGAAGAATGCCCCGATTTGCCGTGGACGCCGGGTTAACATCGCAGCTCAACAGCCCAAAATCCCGGTCGGGACAACCTCAAGGAGGGTTGGCCGGCCGGCATCCGGGTAACCGCGGGTTTCCCGAGGTGGCGGGCGTTCAGGAGGCCGGGCGAGCACCCCCGCCGAGCACCCCCGCCGAGCGCTCCCGGGAGCGGCCCGACCCGGTGCCCGAGCCGCACGCGGCGACCGGCACCGAACGGCGGCGGGCGCTACGCCGTGGTGGCGTACATGACGTCCACGGCGTAGCGGGTGAAGCCGAGGGACTCGTAGAGGCGGACGGCCGCGGTGTTCGACTCGTCCACATAAAGCATGATCTGGTCCATGCCGATGGCGCGCAGGTGGTGCAGGCCCCGCAGGGTGAGCGTGCGGCCGAGCCCGAGGCCCTGCGCGGACGGGTCGACGCCCACGACGTAGACCTCGCCCACGCCGCCCGGGTGCACCTTCGTCCAGTGGAAGCCGGCGAGCCGGCCGTCCCGCTCGGCGAGGAAGAAGCCGCCCGGGTCGAACCAGTCCTCGGCCTCGCGCTCGCGGACGTCGTCCATCGTCCAGGCGCCCTGCTCCGGATGGTCGGCGAACGCGCGGGCGTTCACCTCCAGCCAGGCGCCCTCGTCCCGGCCCGGCTCGAAGGCGCGGATCGTCACGCCCTCGGCGACGCCCGCCTCCGGCAGCGGATCGGCCGCCGGGCGCCGCATCTGGAACAGCGCGCGGGCCCGCTCCATCCCCTCGGCGGACGCGAGCGCGGCGGCGGCCGGGAGATCACCGTGCGCCCACACCCGCAGCGGCCCTCCGGCCTCGTCCCTCAGGGCGCGCAGCAGCGCCCGCCCGTGCCCCCGGCGCCGGTGCTCCGGATGGACGACCAGCTCGCCCGCCGCGGGCTCCTCCCCGGAGGCCGGATCGAAGTGGGCGTAGGCGACGACGGTCCCGCCGTCGGTCACCGCGAGCCCGGACCGGCCGCCCCGCAGGGCCAGCAGAGCGTGCTCCGACAGCGGCCCCACCCCGTCGGCCCCGGTCGCGGCTTCGGCCGACTCCAGCGCCCCGGCCACCTCGTCGTCCCCCAGCGTCCCGCGCGCCCGCAGCTCACTCACGGTCCACACCCTATGCCGACGCCGCCGGCCGCCGGACGGACGCCCGGTCCGCCTCCCCTGATCGACTCAGCTCCTGATCGATTCGTCATGGAAACGTCATCGGGCCGCTGGGAACCGTATGCCGGGCGACCCTAGCGTCCTCAGCATGATTCGACGACGCACCTTACTGGCCTGCGCCGCGGCGGGGGCGACGGTCGTGGGCGTGGCCGCGCAACCCGCCGCCGCGCGCCCCGCGCCGACCGCGTCCTTACGGCTGCTCGCACTGAACGACTTCCACGGCAACCTCGAACCCCCGTCCGGCAGCTCGGGGACGGCCATCGACGAGAACGGCGACGCCGTGCCCGCGGGCGGCGCCGCCTACGTCGCCGCCCACCTCAAGCGGCTGCGCGACCGCGACACCCTCACCGTCGCCCAGGGCGACCTGATCGGCGCCTCGCCGCTGATCTCGGCCGCCTACCACGACGAGCCGTCCGTCCAGTTCCTCGGCGACGCCGGCGTCACCGCGTCGGCGGTCGGCAACCACGAGTTCGACGAGGGCTACCAGGAGCTGCTGCGCATCCAGAACGGCGGCTGCCACCCCGTCGACGGCTGCTCCCCGGCGGGACGGTGGCGCGGCGCGAAGTTCGACTACCTCGGCGCCAACGTCCTGCTGAAGAAGAACGACCGGCCCGCCGTCAAGCCCTGGACGATCCGCCGCATCAACGGCGTCCGGATCGGCTTCATCGGCCTCGTCACCAAGACCACCCCGAACATCGTCACGGCCGAGGGCATCAAGGACCTGGAGTTCCAGGACGAGGTGGACGCCGCGAACCGGGCCGCGCGCGAGCTGAAGCGCCGGCGCGTCCGCGCGATGGTCGTGCTCGTGCACGAGGGCGACCAGGCCAAGCCGGGTGAGCGGCCGGACGAGTGCGGCGTCGTGCCGGGCGCCGGGACGCGCATCGCGCAGCAGGCCGACCCGGAGATCGACATGGTGCTGTCGGGGCACACCCACCAGCAGTACCTCTGCTCGGTCAAGGACCCGGCGGGCAACCCGCGGCTGTTCTCCTCCGGCTCGTCCTTCGGCCGCGTCATCACCGAGGTGAACCTCAAGGTGAACCGGCGGACCGGCGACATCGTGCGGTCCTCGGTCAGGGCCGACAACCACGTCGTGACGCGGGACGTCCCGCCGGACCCGGCGACGCAGACGTTCGTGCAGACCTGGAAGGACCGGGTCTCCGCGATCGCCGACAAGCCCATCGGCAGGATCACCGCAGATCTCACCCGCGCCCCGTCCGCCGCGGGCGAGACCGCGCTCGGCGACGTCATCGCCGACGGCCAGCTCGCCGGGACCAAGGACCTCGGCGCCCAGGTCGCGCTGATGAACCCGGGCGGCGTCCGCACCGACCTCGTCTACGGCAGGAGCGGCTCGGAGAGCGACGACGGGATCGTCACCTACGGCGAGGCGTTCGCCGTGCAGCCGTTCAGCAACGTGATGGGCGTGACGTCACTGACCGGCGCGCAGATCGACGCCCTCCTGGAACAGCAGTGGACGTCGGCGGGCGAGAAGATCCTCCAGCCGTCGGCGAACCTGCGCTTCGCCATCGACCGCGCCAGGCCCGTCGGCGACCGCGTCTCGGCGATCACCATCGACGGGACCCCGGTCGACCCCGCCGCCGTCTACAAGGTCGCGGCGAACAACTTCCTCCTGGGCGGCGGTGACGGCTTCTCCGTCTTCACCCAGGGCAAGGACCAGGTCCTCGGCCCCGTCGACCTGGACGCGCTCGTCGCCTACTTCACCGCCCAGGGGACGGTCTCCCCGCCCGCGCTGAACCGCATCTCGGGCAAGTGAGCACACCCCCGGACCGGTGAGCACGATCCCGGACCGGTGAGCACGGCCGCGGCCCGTGTGCCGGGACGCCTCCGGGGCGTCCGGCGCACGGGCCGCGCGCATGCCGGTCCGGCACCCGGACCAGGGGCGGTGCCCCCGGGATCACGCGCCGAAGAAGTGGACGACGTAGTAGACGATCGCCGCGACCGCCGCGGCGGCGGGCATCGTCAGCACCCACGCGACGAGGATGTTGCCGGCCACGCCCCAGCGGACCGCGGAGAGCCGCTTGGTGGCGCCCGACCCCATGATCGCCGAGGTGATCGTGTGGGTGGTGGAGATTGGAGCGTGCCAGATGAACGCGGTCGCGTACAGGACGATGGAGGCGGTCGCTTCGGCGGCGAAGCCCTTCGGCGGATCGACCTCGATCACCTTGCGGCCCAGCGTGCGCATGATGCGCCAGCCGCCCGCGTAGGTCCCGGCCGACAGCGCCCCCGCGCACGCGATGATGACCCACCAGGGCACGGAGCTGCCGTCCGAGTGCCCGGTCGTGACCAGCGCGAGCACGATGATGCCCATCGTCTTCTGGGCGTCCTGCAGCCCGTGGCCGAGCGCCAGGGACGCGGCGGACATGGTCTGCGCGATGCGGAAGCGGCGGCCGACCCGGCTCGGGTTGGACCGCCGGAAGATCCACAGGATCGCGACCATGGCCAGGTAGGCGAGGCAGAACCCGACCACCGGCGACACCACCATCGGCACCGCGACCTTGTCGACGACGCTGGACCAGTTGACGTCCGACAGCGAGGCCAGCCCGGCGCCGACGACCCCGCCGATCAGCGCGTGCGAGGACGACGACGGAAGCCCGAAGTACCAGGTGATCAGGTTCCAGGTGATCGCGCCCAGCACCCCGGCCGCGACGACGGTGAGGCCGTGCAGGCCGGTCGGCGGCGTGATGACCTCGCTGATCGTCTTGGCGACGCCGACGCCGAGCAGGGCCCCGATCATGTTCATCGCGGCCGCCATGCCGAGCGCCACCCTCGGGGTGAGCGCCCGGGTCGAGACCGCCGTGGCGATCGCGTTGGCGGCGTCGTGGAACCCGTTGGTGTAGTCGAACACCAGGGCCACCACGACGACGAGGATCAGCACCGCCATCTGCGCGCCGGACCGCAGCCCCAGCGCGCCCGCGACCATGACGACCAGCACGCCGGCCAGCAGGAGCAGCCAGGCGCGTCCGGTCACCCGGCGGGTCGCCTGCTCGCCCAGCGTCTCGGCGTTGGCCGGGGACTCTCGGGTGAGGGTGGCGCCGGGGTCCTCGGCAGCGCTCATGATTCCTTGACCGCTATGGTCTCGACCGTGTTCGCCACGTGCTCGAAGGCGTCGGCGGCGTCCTCCAGCCGGTCGATGACCTGCTTGAGCTTCAGCACGGTCAGCGTGTCGTACTCGCCGCTGAACAGCTGGGCCAGCAGCTTGCGGTAGACCTGGTCGCCCTGGTTCTCCAGCCGGTTGATCTCGATCCAGTACTCGTTGAGCTCCTTCATCGACCGCAGCCGGGGCATGGCCTCGGCGGTCAGCTCGGCGGCGCGCTCCAGGACCTCGACCATGTGGACGATGCCCTTCGGGAACTCGTCGATCTTGTAGAGCACGACGAGGTCCGCGGCCTCCTCCATCTCGTCCATGACGTCGTCGATCGTGGAGGCCAGCCGGTAGATGTCCTCGCGGTCGAAGGGCGTGATGAAGGTTTCGTTCAACCGTCGCATGATCGCGTGGGTGCATTCGTCGCCCGCATGCTCGCAGGCGCGCATCTTCTCCGCGATCGCCGCCCGGTCGGCGCCGTCGCTGATGAGTTCCACGAGCAGCCTGGCGCCGGTGACCAGGTTGTTCGCCGAGTCGGCGAACATGTCGTAGAAGCTGTCCTCACGCGGCGTGAGACGCAAGCGCACGTCGTTCTCCTGAAGTGCCGGAACAGTCCGCTGAGGATCGTAGGCGCAACCAGCCGTAAAAAGAACCTTTGCCCCGGCTTCGGCTGCTGTCCGCCATCCTCTCACCTACAAGACTGCCCTAGATCAGGAGGTACATACCCCGCGAGAAGCCCCCTATCTGGAGGAAGGGTCGCCGGTTCGGGCCGTGCGGACGCCCCGAGCGCGCGAACGGCGTTGACCGCGAGTGAGATTCGTTACAGTGCCGCGACCTGGGCGGCGAGCTTCGGCGGGGCTGAAATGACGAACCGGGGACGCCCCGAAACGGCGTCCCCGGTTACGGTGCTCAATCTCGTGGCGTCAGCTCACGTCGACCGGCGTCGCCTGACCGCACTCCCAGTACCACGTCGATCTCGGCCACGGTCAGCGGCCGCTCCGCCGCCGCCACCGCACCGAGCATCTCGGCATAGAGTTCGATCTCGTCCAGCGCGACGCGGTCGTGGACGCGCAGATCGAGGTTCTGGCGCACCGCGTCCACCTCCGTTCGTTCCCCACACCCGTCGTCGAGGCTACGCGTCTCGCCGCGACGGGCACATGACCCAAGAGGGCCATTCGAGGGCCACCTCGGCCCCGTCCGTCCGGGGGAGGTCCGCATGCGCCGCCGGACGGCCGCACGCACCGGTTTCGGGAGCCGCACCCCGGACTGGCTAGCCTTCCCAGGTGATGCCCGTCTGATGCGCATGACCCATGCTCCATGGGACGAACGGGCCGTCAGCCCTCCTACTGGAAGCCCGGCCCCGGCCCCTGGTGGAAGCCGCCGAGCATCTGCTCCAGCGGCGATTCGGGCAGGTCGCGGACCGTCAGCCGGGCCACGGTCGCGGCGTTGACGTCGGCCCCGGCGAGCCGGGCCGCCTGCCGCGCCACCGTCTGCTCGAACAGCGCGCGGACCGTCCGGGCGTAGGCGAACTGCGGGTCCTCCCGCAGGCGCGAGAAACGGTTGAGCAGCTCGACGCGCAGTTCCTCGTCCAGCATGTAGAGGTCGCGTTCGGCGTAGCTCTGGAAGAGCTGGACCATGTCGCGGTCGCCCATCCCGGTGAACTCCAGGGTCCGCCCGAACTCGGCGCGGAAGGCGGCGTTCCCCGCGAGGAAGCCCTCCATCTCCGCCGCCGGGCTGGAGCAGACCACCATGAACCTGGCCCTGCCCTGGCCCTCCGCGCCCCGCTTCATGTGCCGCAGCAGCTCCGCCACCACGCCCGGAGAGCGGTCGAGCAGGTACGCCTCCTGGATGAGCAGCACGCCGCCGAGCGCCTGCTCGACCATGCCCGCCACCCGGTTCTCGGTGTCGACCCGGTCGCGTCCCGCCAGGTGGACGGGGCGGCAGGCGACCACGTGCCCGGAGTTCAGCAGCCCGAGCGCCGCGTAGATGCCGCCGACGAGTCCGGCGACGGTCGTCTTGCCGGTGCCGGGCGGCCCGGTGAAGACCAGGTGCCGCGCGTCGCCGCCGGACATCCCGTACCGGGCCCGGTCGGCCGCGAGCCCCGCCTCCTCGGCCAGCTCCGCCACGGCGGCCTTGACGTCCTCCAGGCCGGTGAGCTGGTCGAGCCGGTGCAGGTAGCCGTCGATGTCGCCGGGCGGGCGCAGCGCGGGCTCGATCCCCTCGGCGACGCCCGCGAGGTCGTCCGGGGTCAGCACGAGCCGGTCGTGGGACGCCCCGGCGCGCTCCATGTTCCGCTGGGCCGCCTGGTCCAGGTACGCCTCGACCAGCCGCGCGTTGACCAGGTCGCCGGGCCCGCGCAGCCGCTCCAGGTCGGCGCGGACCGTCTCCAGGGCCGCCGCGCCGATCGTGACGCGCCGCTCCTCCGCCAGCAGGTGCAGCAGCGTCATCCGGTTGTCGAGGTCGCCGAAGTCGGGCAGCCGGTGGACGCGGAACGCCTGCACGAGCTTCGGATGGTCCTGCAGCAGCCGCTTGTAGGCGCGCGGTTCGCAGGTCGCGATCACCGGCGTGGTGTTCACCGGGTCGCGGCGGGCGCGGCGCACCGCGCCGACGAGCGCGGCCGGGTCGGACGCGCCGGCGACCGCCACGTCCAGCCGCTCGAAGAGGATCACCGGGCCCGGCTGCCCGAGCAGCCGCCCGAGCTCCTCCGGCGGCGCGTTCCGGACGTCCTCGGCGTCGTGCGCGCGGATCGACCCGTCGCCGAGGCCCGCGTTGGCCAGCGTCAGCGCGATCATCCGGGCGAGCCGCCGCTGCCCCGAGTGCGGGGCGCCGACCAGCAGCACGCCGGGCACGCCGGACCTGACCGAGCTGGGCGCGCCGTCCACGCGGGTGCGCTCGACGTCCCCGTCCGCCGAGGCCTTCCACTCCTCGGCCCGCGCCTTCAGGTCGCCGAGGAGCGCGGCCGCGTCGTGCTCGCCGTACACGAAGCCGAACCCGAACCGCTCCAGGACGCGGCGGGTGCTGCGGTCGCTCGGCGGCGGGATCTCGTGGACGGGCTGGTCCGGCGACGGCGTGTCGTCCAGGAAGTCGAAGCCGCCGACCATCGTGCCGGACATGACCTTCGTCCCCGGTCCGCCCCCGGGGACGGGCGCCCCGGGGCTGGGAGGCACAGGCGGCACAGGACCGGGCGGCGCGTCTTCGAGGTCGCCCGGGCCGAGGATGCGCGTCCCCGGCGGCTGGCCCCGCTGGCCCTGCTGGCCCCGCGGAGTCGGCTGGCCCTGCTGGTTCTGCTGCGGGGGGCCGCCCTGGCCCTCCATGCGGGTCGCGTACGGGTCGAACGCCTGCGGCTCGGGGACGGGAGGCGCGGGGTTCGGCGCGCCCGGCCGGGCGTTCGGCTGCGCGCTCGGCTGGGGCGGCGGAGCGGAGCCCGCCGGCTGGTAACCCAGCACCGTGTACGGCGGCACGAAATTCTCGTCCTGCTGCTCTTCCTCCGGAGGGGAGAAGCCGCCGAGCTCCTGCGGGGGCACGGGCCCACGGCCCGACGGGACCGGCTCGGGCGCGGCGGGCTGAACCGGCGGCTGAGCCGGCGGCGAAGGCGGGCCCGGCATCGGCGCGGGCGGCGCCGGGCTCTGCATGGGCGCGGGCGGCGCCGGGCTCTGCATCGGCGCCGGCGGCGCCTGGTGCTGCGCGGGCGCGGGCGGCGCCGCACCGGAACGCTGGAACCCCAGCTCGGTGTACGGCGGCGCGACGCTGCCCTCGTCCTTGTCCTCCTCGGCGGGCGAGTGGCCGCCCATCACCGGGTCCGGGGACGCGAACCCCGGGGCGGGCGGGGAGGCGAACGCCGCCTGCTGGCCGGGCGCGGGCCCCTGGGCGTGCCCGGCGGCCGGGCCGGGCGCGTTCTCCCAGCCGGGCTGCGCGGGCGGCTGGACGAACGGGCGGTCGGGCTCGGACGGCGCGAAGTTCGCCCCGGACGCCTCCTGCGGCGACGCGCCGGGGGCGATGCCGGGCTGGCTCGGCATGTTGAACGGCGCGGGCTGCGGCGGCGCCGGATTGGCCGGCGGCGCGGCCGTCGGCGCGGCGGCCGTGGCACGGGCCCGGTTGCGTCCGATGATCCCGGCGACGACCGCGGTCGGGACGGGGAAGCCGCGCGGACGGGCGGGCATGCCGCCGAGCCGGCACCACGCCAGGTCGACCTCGTACATGGCGGCGAGCAGCGACTCGGCTCCCGGCCCCGACCCGGCGGCCGACCGCAGCGGCTCCGGGAGCCGCATGTCCTGCGGCCACAGCCGGCGCAGCGGATGCCCCTTCTGCTGCGACACCGCCTGGACGGTGTAGCGGATCTCCGGGTCCAGCCAGGGCACGATCGTGCCGACCATGTCCTTGCGGACGACGTCCAGATCGGCGGCGAGCAGGGCGGCGGCCACGAGCCGGGGCTCGATGTAGGCCGGTTCGGCGGGGTCGCCCGACAGGTCGGCTATCAGCTCGCTGAGCGTGTAGAAGGCGTGCCGGAAGTTGTCCCCCGGCGAGCTCTCGTTCCTCAACGCGGGCACGAGGTTGGGCGGGCACCGCGTCAGCCACTGCTGGACGATCGCCTGGTCGCCGTAGGGCAGCGCCCCGTAGTCGACGGTCGGGTTGGACAGGGTGGCGCCGAGGATGGCGAGCAGCGCGTCCGCCCTCACCTGGAACCGGACGTCGTCGCGGAGGGCGCTGGCGACGGCCCACATCGTCCGCAGGACGACCACCGCGGCGTCCACCCGGCTGGCGCGCAGCCGCTCGGCGTAGAGCGCGACCAGCGACTCCAGGGCGGGCGGGGTGAGCCAGCGCGGACCGTCCACGTCGGGGAGGGGCCTGGCGCGGTACGGCTTCCAGAGGTCGAGCATCTGGGCGTCCAGCCGCGAGTCGAACGCGGGCGCGGCGGAGCACCACAGCATCACGCCCCAGGCGACGGCGACGGTGGACGGCGTCTCGCTCGTGAACTCCCGCCACCAGTGCGGGTAGTCGGGCGCCGCCAGCGTGGCGGCGGACTCGACGGTCGAGCGGACCCGCGAGGTCAGCTCGGTGGCGAACCCGTGCGCGACGAAGGGCAGCCCGGACGGCGGGTCGTAGGAGAAGTCGGGCCCGGCCGGGATGACGTGCGGCGGCAGCGCCGGGACCTGGCCGGCCCCCTGCTGCGCGGGCCTCGCGGCCATGCGGACGGAGGGTATGCGCGGCGGCGGGCACAGGTACCACTGGCCGTCGGCCGGGTGCAGCCGGTACCAGCGGGCCCACGCGCCGAACAGCCACCACGTCCCGTCGGGCAGGACGAGCATGCGGCCGGCGATGGCGTGATGGCGCTGCTGCGGAGGCGCCGACGGCCACCACGCGGCGGCCACCATCGCCCTCGTGTCGCGCTCTGCCTCCGTGAACGGATCGTGCCCCGCCGGGGGGCTGGGCGGCGGAGCACTGCCATAGCCCGGTCCCCACACCACGATGGTCATCGTAGTCAGCAGAATCCGGCCGAGGCTCCCCCCAGCGCCCCTTTCCCCGCGTTTACGCAGGTCAAGGGATAATCAGAGGCGGGGAAACAGCCGTGCCGGGTAGGGCCGGGGCACTTTGGCGCCGCCCCTGTCACGCGTTTCGGACCGCGCGCCGTTCTCTCGGACCGCGCCGCCGCCCCGGACCGCGCCGTTCAGTCCCACTGGGCGGTGCGGTGCCGCTCGGCCTTCTGCACGTAGACCTCGGGCGTGTACCGCAGCACGGCGCGGTCGTCGTCGGTCAGCTCCCGGACGATCTTGCCGGGGGTGCCCGCGACGAGGACCCCGGACGGGATCTTCTTGCCGGGCGGGACGAGCGCGCCGGCCGCGATGAGCGTCCCGGAGCCGATGCGGGCGCCGTTGAGCACGATGGCGCCGATGCCGATGAGCGAGCCGGTCTCGACGTGGGCGCCGTGCACCATCGCCTTGTGGCCGAGGCTGACCCGGTCCTCCAGCACCGCCGGCATGCCCGGGTCGGAGTGCAGGCAGCTGAGGTCCTGGATGTTGCACTCCTCGCCGACGACGATCTCCTCGTCGTCGCCGCGCAGCACCGAGCCGTACCAGACGCTGGACGCGCGGCCCAGCGTCACCCGTCCGACCACGACCGCGCCGGGGGCGACCCACGCCGTGGGGTCGATGTCCGGCCGGTCCTCGCCCAGCGCTCCCAGGTAGCTCATGGCGCCGATGGTAGCCGCCCCCGGTGAAGCGATTTCTCCGTAGATTGGATAGTTTGTCGCACACGCCCGTGTGACGAAACGACAGCGAGAAGTGCGTTCCGGTTGCGCGAATGGGGTGGACCGGACAAGAGTCGTCCTGACGTTTCCCACCGTGGGCCGCTCACCGGCGGGTGAGGATCGCAACTCAACCGACCCTGACGGGGCGCCGACCCCCGCCAACGACCCCCAAGGCATCATGAGCAACGAAGCCGAAATCCTGCCGAACCTCCTCCAAGAAGAGTCCTTCGAGATCGTCATGCGCGGCTACAACCGCCGCCAGGTCGACGACTACATCGCCCGCGCCCAGCAGAAGCACCGTGAACTAGAGGCGCGGCTCGCCCGCGCGCAGGACGAGGTCGAGCGGATCCGCCGCGAGATGGCCGAGGTCCGCGAGGCCCGCAAGCCGACCGGCGACGACCTGAGCGACCGGCTCCGGCAGATCATCAACCTCGCCGAGGACGAGGCCCGGGAGAAGCTGGCCGAGGCCGAGGCCAAGGGCGGCGAGATCCGCAAGGACGCCGAGCACGAGTCCAAGCGGATCATCGACGAGGCCCGCTCGCACGCCGAGCGGAACCTCGCCCAGGCGCAGGAGAAGGCCGACCACGTGCTCGCCTCCGCCAAGAAGGAGTCCGACAGCGTCCTGTCGTCCGCCAAGCAGGAGGCCGAGCAGACGGTGACCAGCGCCCGGCTGGAGGCCGAGCGCACCCTCACCGCGTCCGAGCGCCGCGCCAGCGTGATCAACGAGGGCGCGACCCAGCGGCTCACCGCGCTCACCAAGAACCACACCCAGGCCCTCCAGCGGCTCACCGAGATCAGCGACACGCTGCACCGGCTGCTGACCGCCGAGAACGAGGCCGGCCCGCTGGAGAAGATGGTCGAGGACGCCGTCCGGCAGAGTCCCGCGCCCCGCGCCCAGGCCAAGCAGGCCCCGCAGGCGCAGCCCGCGCCCGCGGCGGGGGTCAAGCCCGCGCAGCCGCCCGCCAAGCCCGCGGCCGCCAAGCCCGCC
>NZ_JBFARL010000019.1:0-68711 GCF_040674655.1 Actinomadura sp. NPDC049753
GGGCAGGGCCGCCAACCGCGGCGAGTTCCGGCGCGTCCCGTCCGCGGTGGCCTGGCCCCTGCTGAAGTAGCGGCTACTTCTTGCCCTTGGCGGCGACGCCGACAAGACCCGCCCCGGGGCCCGCGACGCCGTCGCGTGCGCGGAGGTCCGGCGCCGAGGACACCGACACCAGGGCGTTCACGCCGCTCGGCGTGGCGGACGCCACGACGTCCACCCGCGCGCGCCTGCTGGCGGGCGCCGGCGCCGCGGCGGGCACCCTCCTGCTCGGGGCGGTCGTCCTCGGGATCACCGGGGCCAAGGCCCCTCCCCCGTCCGCGCCGGGGACTCCGGCCCCGTCCGCGCCGGCGGTCTCCGCCGCGCCGTCGAAGAAGGCGAGCGCCGTCAGGGCCGGAACGTCCAAGCGGCCCCCGGTGAAGACCGCCAAGCAGAAGCCGGCCCAGAAGCCGAAGCAGAAGCAGAAGGCCCAGGAGAAGAAGCCGAAGACGAAGCCGAAGCACGCGGCGAAGCCCGGCAAGGCCAAGGGAAAGTACAAGCACTGAGCCCGGCCCTCAGGGCCGGGCTCGTCAGGTGCGCCAGATCAGGACGAGGGCGCAGTCGTCGTCGCGCGACGCGGCCATGGTCTCCACCAGCTCCCGCGCGCCGCGGCCGAACCCCTGCGGGACGAGCCGCTCCGCCTCGCCGAGCAGCCGGTCGATCCCGGCGTCGAGGTCGCTGCCGGGCGACTCCACCAGGCCGTCGGTGTACAGGAGCAGCGCGTCGCCCGGCCGCAGCTGCCCCCGCTCGGGGACGCAGTTCAGGTCGGGCACCACGCCCAGCACCACGCCCTTGGCCGAGCTGACCCGCCAGGCGCCGCTGCCCGCGTCGAACTGGACGGCGGGCGGGTGCCCCGCCGACTCGACCGTGTACTCCCCCGTGCGCAGGTCGACCACGACGTGCACGGCCGTCACGAAGCCCTCGTCCCACTGCTGGCGGTGCAGGTACACATTGCAGGCGGGCAGGAAGTTCTCGGGCTGGACCGATCCAAGCAGGCCCCCGAAGGCGCCCGACAGCATCAGCGCCCTGGTTCCGGCGTCGGTGCCCTTGCCGGACACGTCGACCAGCGCGACCTCCAGCGTGTCGCCGTCGGAGGCCGACACCACGAAGTCGCCGCCGAACGAGGAGCCTCCCGCCTGGAGCATCACGACCTGCGAGCTCCAGCCGTCCGGCAGCCGGGGCATCTCCCCGTGCCGCCGGAGCCGGTCGCGCAGCTCCAGCAGCATCGAGTCGCCGCGCAGGCCCTGGACGCCGAGCTGCTGGCGGGTCCGGGCGAGGGTGATGGCGAGCACCGCGGTGATGCTCAGTGTGGCGATCATGCCGAGCCCGAAGGCGGCGACGTCCTTCCAGACGTTGTAGGCGGCCATCGCCGCCACCACGGCCAGCAGGGCGGCCAGGCTCCGCACCTTCAGCAGCAGCCCGCCGACCACCACGATCAGCACCAGCGCGCCGGACGGCGCCAGCCCGCGCGAGTCACCGGACGTGGCGATGCCGATCGCGACCGCGAGGAGCGCCAGCGGCACGAAGACGTACCGGTCCCGGGTGAGGGTGCCCCGCCTGAGCCAGCGGTAGAGCACGACCAGGAACGGAACCCTGCGCAGCACGGCACGCACACGCGGCGGGAGCAGCTGCACCAGACGTTGAAGCATGACTCCGGCACTGTATCGAGCAATGCGCCCGGTCGGTCAGTATCCGAGGGCACCAGTGACGCACTGTAACGATCGTGCTACGCGAAATCAGGGTAAAGGTGGCCTTGCGACTATCTCGGAGGGAGCGGCCCATGGTCCAGTCGGGCATGCGGATCACGGTGGACGCGGCGATGCGGGCCCGCGACGTCTCGCGCCCGCGCGCCGGGAGCGGGGACCCGCCCGCGGCCGGCCCGGGACCCGGCGCCGCCCCCGGATCGAACCCGAACAAGCCCGGCGACCCCGGCAGGCGGACCAAGGCCGAGAAGAACGAGCGGCGCCGCCTCGACAAGCGCGGCGCCCGCCGGCCCCCCGAGAACGGGTCCTAGCCGGTACGGCGGGCCTGGTCAGCCCTCGCGCGGCAGCGGGGGCAGCTCGCCGGAGTGCTCGTAGGCGCCGAGCATCCTGATCCGCCGGGTGTGGCGCGGCTCCTTGGAGTAGGACGTCGCGAGGAACAGCTCCACGAAGCGGGTCGCGGTGTCCAGGTCGTGCTGCCGCGCCCCGAGCGCGATGATGTTCGCGTCGTTGTGCTCGCGGGCGAGCGTGGCGGTGTCCTCGTTCCAGACCAGGGCCGCACGCGCGCCCTTGACCTTGTTCGCCGCGATCGCCTCGCCGTTGCCGGAGCCGCCGATCACGATGCCGAGCGCTCCCGGCTCCGCCACCGTCCGCTCGGCCGCCCGCAGGACGAAGGGCGGGTAGTCGTCCACGGCGTCGTACACGAACGCGCCGCAGTCGACGGCCTCATGCCCGTTCGCCTTCAGCCAGGAGACCAGGTGCTCCTTCAGTTCGAAGCCGGCATGGTCGGATCCAAGAAACACGCGCATGCGCCCGATTGTCGCAGGCCCGCGCCGGGGCCGCGCGCGCGGGTCAGGCGTCGTCGCCCCGCCTGCGGTCGATCACGGTCCGGTCGGCGGGATCGGGGTCGTCGTCCTCGGGGGCGTTCTCCGGCGCGTCCTTCGGACCGTCCCTTGGACCGTCCTCGGGGCTTTCCTGCGGGCCCTCCTCAGGACTCTCCTTCGGCTCCTCCTGCGGCTCCTCCGGGCTCCCCTCCGGGGACCCGTCCGAACCCTCTCCAGGCGCCGTGTCCGGCTTCTCGGGCGCCTCGGGAGGCGCCTGCTCCTGCGGCGGTGCGGACGGCTGCGGCGGGACGGGCGGCACGCCGAACTGCCCCGGCTGCGGGGCCTGCCCGGGCTGCGGAGGCTGCGGGACGGGCGGGGCGCCCCAGGCCGGCTGCTGCGGCTGCCCCTGCGGCGGGACGTAGGGGACGGCCGAGGGGTGCGGCGGCATCTGCTGCGGATAGGGCGGCTGCTGCATCGGCACGCCCGGCTGGGCCATGGAGGGCTGCGCCGGGGCGTAGGGCTGCCGGGGTCCGGCCTCGCGGGTGCGGGCGAGGAAGAACCCGGCCAGCGCGCCGAGCCCGGCCAGCCAGCCGAAGGCGAAGCCGAAGGAGGCGCCCTGGCCGACCGTGGAGCTGAAGGTCCGGCCGAACGACCCGTCGTGGAACTCGAACGCCCAGCGGGTCAGCGGGGCGGCCACGATTCCGGAGACGCCGCCCGCGACGACCGCCGCCCACCAGCCGATGATCAGGGCGCCGAACGGGCCGCGCTCCGGATCGGCCAGCCGGGCGCCCGCCAGGACCAGCCCGACCAGCACGGCGAAGAAGACGAACAGGCTGAAGTCCTCCGCGAACGCCCCCTTCAGACCGGGCCCTTCCATCGGCGTGAGCCGCCAGGCGAGCGTGAGCAGCCACGACACGACCGGTCCGATGCCCTCGTCGTACCTGAGATCGCTCCTGTTGATCTGCTCGACGACCCACTGGTTTCCGAAGAGGAGGGCGAGGAGGGCCATGGGAACCACCGCGCCGCCCGTCATCGCGAGCATCCGCCGCATCGTCATGGCGGGCAGGGTAGTGCGGTTCGGTCTCCGCCGGTAGGGCCCCCGCTACCCGCTGTAGGCGCTCAGGAGGCCGGGACGGGGAAGCGGAACCCGGGGTCGACCTGCGCCTCCAGGTCCTCTCCGACCGCCCGGCTGGCCCAGCTCCGCGCGTTCTTCACGTGGAACTCCACAGCCTGCCGCTGGAACTCGTCCCAGTCCTTGACGCGGCCGTCCACCTCGGCGCGCATGCGGTCGAGGGCGGCGGTGTTGCCCTCCTCCAGCGCGACGCCGTCACGGCCCTGCTCCAGCGCCCGGACGGCGGCGGACTGGCCGACCCAGGTGAGCAGGTCGTCGCCGACGTGCTCGCGCAGGTAGGCGACGTCCTCCTCGGACTGCACCTTGTTGCCGACGACGCGGATGGCGACGTCGTAGTCGCGGGCGTACTCGGTGTACTGCCGGTAGACGCCGACGCCCTTGCGGGTGGGCTCGGCGACCAGGAACATCAGGTCGAACCGCGTGAACAGCCCGGAGGCGAACGTGTCGGCGCCGGCGGTCATGTCGACGACGACGTACTCGCCGGCCCCGTCCACCAGGTGGTTGAGGTAGAGCTCCACCGCGCCGGTCTTGGAGTGGTAGCAGGCCACGCCGAGGTCGTCGTCGTTGAACGGGCCGGTGGCGAGCAGCGTGACGCCGTCGACCTCCTGGCCCGCCTCGTGGAAGGGGTCGTCGCCGCGGAACCGCAGCAGCCGCGACCCGGAGCCGGGCGGGGTGGTCTTGACCATCGCGGCCGCGGAGGAGATGCGCGGGTTGGCGCCGCGCAGGTGCTCCTTGAGCTCGGGGAGCCGGTCGCCCAGCGCGGGGATCTTGGCGGCGCGGCCCTCGTCGAGCCCGAGCGCCACGCCGAGGTGCTGGTTGATGTCGGCGTCGATGGCGACCACGGGCAGCCCCCGTCCGGCCAGATGGCGGACGAACAGCGCCGACAGGGTGGTCTTGCCGCTGCCGCCCTTGCCGACGAACGCAACCTTCACGAATGCCCCCATTCTGGATATGAAAACCGTTACCACTGTCAGGAAACGAGTCTCCCGGAGCGGGGGCGGGCAGGCAAGCGGAACAGCCGAAGTGCGGGCGATCGGCGCGGGGTCAGGGTGAGGCGGGGGCGCTGCGGGGGGCGGCGGTCAGCGCGGGGCCGCGGCCGGGTCGAACCCGAAGGGCAGCTCCAGGCGGTGCGCCGCCAGCAGCCCGGCGTCCGCGAGCAGCTCGCGGGTGGGACGGTCTGCCGCGATCACCCCGCCGGAGAGGATCACCGACCGCGGGCACAGTTCGGCCGCGTACGGCAGGTCGTGCGTGACCATCAGGACCGTCACGTCCAGGCTCAGCAGGATCTCGGCGAGCTCGCGGCGGCTGGCCGGGTCCAGGTTGGACGACGGCTCGTCCAGCACGAGGATCTCCGGCTCCATCGCCAGGACGGTGGCGACGGCGACGCGGCGGCGCTGGCCGAAGCTGAGGTGCTGCGGCGGGCGGTCGGCGGCGTCCAGCATGCCGACGCGGGCGAGCGCGTCCCGCACGCGGCGGTCCAGGTCCTCGCCGCGCAGGCCGAGGTTGGCGGGGCCGAACGCGACGTCCTCCCGGACGGTCGGCATGAACAGCTGGTCGTCGGGATCCTGGAAGACGATCCCGACGCGGCGGCGGATCTCCCGCAGCGCCTTCCTGTCCTTCGGGTCGACGGCGAGGCCGCCCACCCGGACCTCGCCCAGACCGCCGTGCAGGATGCCGTTCAGATGCAGGACGAGCGTGGTCTTCCCGGCGCCGTTCGGCCCGAGCAGCGCGACGCGCTCCCCGCGCCCGACCGTCAGGTCGACGCCGAACAGCGCCTGCGTTCCGTCGGGATACGCGTAGGCGAGGCCCTTCACCTCCAGGGACGGGGTCATGGGGCCATCCAAGCAGCCAGCGTGACGAGCGCGGCGGCCGAGGGCAGCGCGGCGGCGGCCGTCCACTGCGCGGCGGTCGCGCCCGCGCCGTCGACGACGGGCATCCGGCCGTCGTACCCGCGGCTGATCATGGCCAGGTGGACGCGCTCGCCGCGCTCGTAGGAGCGCAGGAACAGGGCGCCCACGGATCTGGCGAGGACGCCCGTCGCGCGGATGTCGCGGGCCTCGAAGCCGCGGGCCGCCCGCGCGACCCTCATCCGGCCGAGCTCCGCGGCGACGACGTCGCCGTAGCGCAGCATGAACGCGGCGATCTGCGTGATGAGCTGCGGCATCCGCAGCCGCTCGATGCCGAGCAGGAGCAGCCGCGGCTCGGTCGTCGCGGCCAGCAGGATCGACGCGACGACGCCGAGGGTGCCCTTGGCGAGGATGTTCCAGGCGCCCCACAGCCCGCTCTCGCTGAGCCGCAGCCCGAGGACGGTGACCTTCTCGCCGTTCGCGATGAACGGCATGAGGAAGGCGAACGCGACGAAAGGCACCTCGATGACGATCCGCCGCGCCACCGTCCCGAACGGGATCCGGGCCGCCGCCGTGACCGCCGCGAGCAGCAGCGCGTAGACGCCGAAGGCCCAGATCCGCTCGCGCGGCGTGGCGACGACCAGCAGCACGAACGCCAGGACGGCGACGAGCTTGCACTGCGGCGGCAGCCGGTGCACCGGCGAGGCGCCCGGCACGTAGAGCCGGTGCGCGTGGCCCGCGCCCATCAGCCCTTCCGGGACGGCTCGGACGGCGCCTCGGGCTCCCGCTCCGGAGCCGTCCGCCCGGCGGCCGGGCCGCGCCCCCGGACCGTCCAGAACAGCCCGCCGCCCACGAGGAGGACCAGGCCCACGCCGATCACGCCGGACAGCCCGCCGGACAGCCGCGCGTCGTCGACGCCCTTGACGCCGTAGTCGCCGAGCGGCGAGTCCTTGAGCGAGTGGTCCTTCTCCTTGGCGCTGATGCCCTTGTCCTCGGCGACCTTCTCCAGGCCGTCGGGGTTCGCGCTGGCGTAGTAGCTGACGATGCCGGCCAGGACGAGGGAGACGAGCAGGAACCCGGCGAAGAAGCGCTTGGTGGTCATCGTGGTCCCTCCTCAGGCCCGGGACGGCTTCGGTTCGGCGGCGTTCCGCCCGCCCGTGCGCAGCTCCAGCGGCTTCATCAGCCCGCGCGCCCCGTGCACCAGGTCGGGCCGGACGGCGAGAACGCTCGACACGGTCACCGCGGTGATCAGCGCCTCGCCGATGCCGATCAGCACGTGCACGCCGATCATCGCGGCGGCGACCTTCCCGATCGAGACGTCGGCCGTCCCCCCGGCCGCGTAGATCAGCGTGAAGGCGACGGCCGCGGCGGGCACCGAGACGACGGCCGCGGCGAACGACGCCCCGGACACCGACGCGCGCGTCTTGGGCAGCACCCGCAGCAGCAGCCGGAACGAGCCGTAGCCGACGACCACGGTGACCAGCGCCATCGTGGTGATGTTGACGCCCAGCGCGGTCAGGCCCCCGTCCGCGAACAGCAGCGCCTGCATGAGCAGGACCACCGACACGCACAGGACGCCGGTATAGGGCCCGACGAGGATCGCGGCGAGCGTGCCGCCGAGCAGGTGCCCGCTCGTCCCGGACGCGACCGGGAAGTTGAGCATCTGCGCGGCGAACACGAACGCGGCCGTCAGCCCGGCGAGCGGCGCGGTGCGGTCGTCCAGTTCCCGCCGGGCGCCGCGCAGCGCGACCCCGACCCCGGCCACCGCGACGGCGCCCGCCGCGAGCGAGACCGGCGCGTCGATGAATCCGTCCGGTACGTGCACGACTCAACCACCCCTACCTCTTTGCAGCCAGCAGGACCAGTTTGTCGGCACAGGCCTCGTAGTTGCAACATTCTCGCAATAGCAACCGATGTGTGGCGTGCCGGCGAGGCCGCCGGGGACGTCGCCGGCGGCGCTCAGTCGAAGCTCGGGTCTTCCGTCCTCGTGCGCTTCAGCTCGAAGAAGCCGGGCGTGCTCGCGACCGCCAGGACGCCGTCGAAGAGCTTGACGGCGGCCTCGCCGCGCGGGATCGGAGTGACGACGGGACCGAAGAAGGCGTGGCCCTCGACCTCGATCACCGGGGTGCCGACCTCCTGGCCGACGCGGTCGATCCCGTCCTTGTGGGAGGCGCGCACGGCGTCGTCGTAGTCGGTGGACTCGGCGGCGTCCGCGAGGGCCGGGTCGAGGCCCGCCGCGGTCAGCGCCTCCTCGAAGAACTCGCGGCCGAACTTCTGCCGCTCGTGGTGCCTGCGGGTGCCCAGCTCGGTGTAGAGCCGCCCGAGCACCTCGGAGCCGTACTTCTGCTCGGCGGCGACGCACACGCGGACGGGGCCCCAGGCGTCGGCGAGCATCCGCCGGTAGTCCTCGGGGATGTCCTTGTCCTCGTTGAGGACGGCCAGGCTCATCACATGCCAGCGCACGTCGATCGGCCGCTGCTCCTGCACTTCCAGGATCCACCGGGAGGTGATCCACGCCCAGGGGCAAAGGGGGTCGAACCAGAAGTCAACAGGTGTGGGAACGTCCTCGGGCAACGTCGCCTCCTAGAGAGTGTGCATGTCCTCAAGCGACAACCCGGGGGCGCTCGTCCCGATTCCCGTCGGCGAGAGGTCGCCGAAGGCCGTGGCGGACGGGCCGTAGGGTCGTCCGGTTGGTAGACATGGGGACACCAAGCCTTTAAGCCGACCAAGGAGTTCATGTGGCAGGCAACCTCACGCGCGACGAGGCGCGGGAACGGGCCAGGCTGCTCAGCGTCGCGTCGTACGCGGTCGACCTGGACCTCACGACGGGCGAGGAGCGGTTCGGTTCCACCACCGTGGTCAGGTTCGCCAGCGCCGAGACCGGCGCGTCGACCTTCATCGACCTGCACGGCGCCGTCGTGCGGGAGGTGACCCTGAACGGCGAGTCCCTGGACCCCGGGTCCTACGACGCCGAGAAGGGCCGGATCCCGCTGCCGGGCCTGGCGGCCGACAACGAGCTGCGGGTCGTGGCCGACTGCGCGTACTCCCGGTCGGGTGAGGGCCTGCACCGGTTCGTCGACCCGGTCGACGACAGCGTCTACCTGTACTCGCAGTTCGAGACGGCCGACGCGCACCGCATGTTCACCTGCTTCGACCAGCCCGACCTGAAGGCCACCTTCGAGCTGACCGTGAAGGCGCCGGAGAGCTGGGAGGTCGTCACCAACGAGGCCGCCGAGACGGCCGGCGGCGGGACGTGGCACTTCCTGCCCACGCCGCAGATCTCCACCTACATCACCGCGCTCGTGGCCGGGCCGTACCACGTCGTCCGCGACGAGTACCGCCGCGAGGACGGCACCGTCATCCCCCTCGGCGTGTACTGCCGCGCCTCGCTGGCAGAGCACCTCGACGCCGACGCGATCGTCGACGTGACCCGCCAGGGCTTCGGCTACTTCGAGAAGGTGTTCGGCCGCCCGTACCCGTTCTCGAAGTACGACCAGCTGTTCGTGCCCGAGTTCAACGCGGGCGCCATGGAGAACGCGGGCTGCGTGACGTTCCTGGAGGACTACGTCTTCCGGTCCCGGGTGACCGACGCGGCCTACGAGCGGCGCGCCGAGACGATCCTGCACGAGATGGCGCACATGTGGTTCGGCGACCTCGTCACCATGCGCTGGTGGGACGACCTCTGGCTGAACGAGTCGTTCGCCACGTACATGAGCGTCCTGTGCCAGGCGGAGGCCACCAAGTGGAAGGGCTCGTGGACGACGTTCGCGAACCTGGAGAAGGCGTGGGCCTACCGGCAGGACCAGCTGCCGTCCACCCACCCGATCTCCGCCGACATCCCCGACATCCGCGCGGTCGAGGTGAACTTCGACGGGATCACCTACGCCAAGGGCGCGTCCGTCCTGAAGCAGCTCGTGGCGTACGTCGGCCTCGACAACTTCCTGGAGGGCGTGCGGCGCTACTTCGACCGGCACGCGTGGGGCAACACCGTCCTCACCGACCTGCTGGGGGCGCTGGAGGAGACGTCCGGCCGCGACCTGGCCTCCTGGTCGAAGGAGTGGCTGGAGACCGCCGGGGTCAACACGATGCGGCCCGAGTACGAGGTCGACGGCGAGGGGAACTTCTCCTCGTTCACCGTCCTCCAGGAGGCCAAGGCCGACTACCCGACGCTGCGCGCGCACCGCCTGGCCATCGGCCTGTACGACAGGACCGCCGACGGCCTCGTGCGGCGCGACCGGGTCGAACTGGACGTGGTCGGGGCCCGCACCGAGGTCCCTCAGCTCGTCGGCAAGAAGCGGCCCGACCTGGTCCTGGTGAACGACGACGACCTCACCTACGCCAAGGTCCGCCTCGACGAGCACTCCCTGAAGACGCTGATCGAGGACATCGGCGAGGTCAAGGACAGCCTGCCGCGCGCCCTGTGCTGGTCGGCGGCGTGGGACATGACCCGCGACGCCGAGATGGCGACGCGCGACTACGTCCGGCTCGTGGTCAAGGGGATCCGCGGCGTCACCGACATCTCGGTCACCCAGACGCTGCTGCGGCAGGCGCGCACCGCCGTCCAGCAGTACGCCGACCCGGGATGGCGCGAGGAGGGCCTCGCCCTGATGGCCGACACCCTCGCGGAGCTGGCGCGCGAGGCCGAGCCCGGC
Organism: Actinomadura sp. NPDC049753; assembly: GCF_040674655.1. Lineage (NCBI taxonomy): Bacteria > Bacillati > Actinomycetota > Actinomycetes > Streptosporangiales > Thermomonosporaceae > Actinomadura > Actinomadura sp. NPDC049753. The sequence goes on from NZ_JBFARL010000019.1 coordinate 10,189, forward strand.
TCGGACCTCCAGCTGGCCTACACCCTGGCGTTCACCTCGTCGGCGGTCACCGGCGAGCACCTGGCGTTCGTCCAGGGCCTCCTGGACGGCTCGCAGGTCCTCGACGGCCTCACCGTCGACACCGACCTGCGCTGGGCGCTGCTGCGCCGCCTCGTCACCACCGGCAAGGCAGGCGAGGCCGAGATCGACGCCGAGCACGAGCGCGACCGCACCGCCGCCGGGGAGCGGCACGCCGCCGCCTGCAAGGCCGCGATCCCCACCCCCGAGGCCAAGGCGGCCGCCTGGGAGCGGATCATCGCGGGCGACCTGCCGAACGCCGTCTACCGGGCGACGCTCGGCGGCTTCGTCGAGCCGGACCAGGCCGCGCTGCTCGTCCCCTACCTCGACCGGTACTTCGCCGAGGTCGGGCGCGTGTGGAAGGAGTGGACCAGCGACATGTCCCAGACGTTCGCCGAGGTCGCCTACCCGTTCCTGGTGATCGAGCAGTCCACGGTCGACCGCACCGACGCCTACATCGCGGAGAACGACCCGCCGGCGGCGCTGCGGCGGCTGCTGTCGGAGGGCCGCGACGGCGTCGCGCGCGCCCTGCGCGCCCGCGCGAAGGACGCCGCCTCCGCCTGACCCGGCCGCGACCGTCCCAGCGAACCCACCCAAAGGCCCCGTGACCATGCGATCGTTGCATGGTCACGGGGAGGGGACGCAGTGGAGACGGCTCGCGAGGTTCTGACCGCACTGGCGCGGCGCTACGCCTTCGGCGACCTGGAGGCGCTGATCAGCCAGGGCACCCTGGCCGCGGACGGCCGCTCCGCGCCGGTCGCGGCGCTGTGCGCGTTCGGGCAGCGCGTCCTGGACCTGGACGCCGAGGACTTCGGCATGCCCGAGGAGGCCGGCGAGGTCCCGCGCGACCTCCTCGACCGGGCCCGCGCCAGCCGCATGCCGCAGGCCCCGCGGGAGCACCCCCGCGGGGCGCTCGCCAGCCTCCGGCCTGCGTATTCGTTGCTCCTGGAGGTCATCGCGATCCGCTGGCACCGCCGCGACATGGCCGCGCTCGTCGCCGCCGTCCACATCGCCGGCGAGTACCTGCCGATGCTGGCCTGGGAGCCCGTCCTCGGCCACGCGGGCGACCCGGCGCTGATCGGTTCCGCCGTGCGCGGCGAGGGCAGCCGCTTCGGCGTCCCCGTCGAACCGGGGTCGGCCCGCATGTGCGACCACACCCGGCCGGAGCGCTCCGCCTGCGAGCGCACCCTGCGGGTCGCCAAGGAGCCGCCGTCCGGCTGGCGCGCCTACCTCGACCGCCAGCACAGCCAGGTCTCGGCCGCGCTCGGCGACTGCGCCGCCCGCTGCCGCACCCCCTGCACGGTCATGACCCGCCTGGACGACCTCGTCCGCGCCGACCTCAGCGACCGCTGCCGGCTCGCCGCCGACTTCGCCGACGGCGCCCTGGTGAAGCTGCGGCACGCCGCGCCGGTCGGCCACGGGTTCGGCGTCCCCTCGCCCGAGGAGGTCCAGGCCGCCTGGGCCCGCGCCCGCAAATCCCTGGCCAGGCATCCGCTGGGCAAGTCCGCGCTGGCGGACGACGACTCCTACCCGCTGCCGGGCCTGCCGGCCGTCTTCTCGGCGATCGCCGCCGCCGACCTGCGCCCCGACACGCTCCTGCACGACGTCACGGAGCGCATCACGTCGACGCTCGCCTGAAGAGCCTGAGCGTCGCGCGGTTCCTGAGGTCGTCCAGGAGGACGGGGCGGCCCTCCGCGTCCCCCAGCGGGACCCGCCAGTTCGGGTACTCGTCGACGGTGCCCGGCTGGTTCTGGGTGCGGCGCTCGCCCGCGGCGTCGGCCAGGGAGACGCCGATGAGACGGGCGGGGGTCCTGGTCAGGAACTCCTGCAGCCCGGTGACGATCTCCTCGTCGTAGGCGTCGGAGCCGTCCGCCAGCGCCCGCACGACCACGGCCGGCTCGGCCGCCAGCAGGCCCTCGGCGTGCAGCACGGCGAGCCAGTCGGCCAGCTGGCGGCGGTGGTCGTCCTCCTCCTCGGCGCGGGGACGGGTGAGCAGCCCGAGGCGGTCGCGCAGGTCGATGTGGTCGCCGTGCACGAACCCGGTGATCGGCGGCATGTCGTGGGTGCCGACGGTCGCCAGGGACAGCTCCCGCCACCGGCCCGGCGGCTTGGGCCGGCCCCGCTCGTCCCGTTCGAACCAGAGCAGGGACGTGCCGAGGACGCCGCTGTCGGCCAGCGCCTCCCGGACCTCCGGCTCGACGGTGCCGAGATCCTCCCCGACGACCACGGCGCCGAAGCGCTCGGCCTCCCAGGCCAGCGAGCCGAGCAGCGCGTCGCGGTCGTAGCGGACGTAGGTGCCGTCGGCGGGGGACGCCCCCTCCGGCACCCACCACAGGCGCGACACCTGCATCGCGTGGTCCAGGCGGATCCCGCCGGCGTGCCGCAGCGCGGCGGCGGCCATCTCGCGGAAGGGCCGGTAGCCGTCGAGGGCGAGCGCGCCCGGCCGCCACGGCTGCTGCCCCCAGTCCTGCCCGCGCTGGTTGAACTCGTCCGGAGGCGCACCGACGCTCATCCCGGCCGCGCAGGAGTCGCGGTACATCCAGGCGTCGGCGCTGCCGTGCGGCACCCCGACGGCCAGGTCGTGGACGATCCCGAGGGGCATCCCGGCGTCCCGGGCCGTGCGCTGCGCCTCCGCGAGCTGCCCGTCCAGCCTCCACTGGAGCCACGCGTGGAAGCCGGCGCGGGCGTGGTACCGGGGGGCGTCCACCACGCCGTGGTCGTGGGCGCTCCGCAGCCCGGGCGGCCAGCGCCGCCAGTCCGTGGACCCCTGCTCCTCGCTGATGGCGCACCACGTCGAGAAGCTCGCGAGGGCGGCGCCCTCCCTCCGCCGGAACTCCTCGAACCCCGGGTCGCGGTCCCGGCGGCGGCGGTGCATCGCCTCCAGGGCCTCCAGCTTCGCGGCCCACACGGCGTCCCGGTCCAGGAGGCCCTCCTGGGCGCGCAGCTTGGCGGCGACGGCCTCGAACCGCTCCCGGTCCGCGGCGGGCAGCCCGGCGTACTCGGGCATGTCCTCGATCCGCAGGTAGAGCGGCGAGGGGAAGCGGCGGCTCATCGGCGAGTACGGGGACGCTCCGATCGGCGGGACGGGCTCGGTCGCGTGCAGCGGATTGACCAGCACGAAGCCCGCGCCGAGCTCCCGGCCGCTCCAGTCCGCGAGGTCCGCCAGGTCGCGCAGGTCGCCGAGCCCCCACGACGCGGCGGAGCGCACCGAGTACAGCTGCGCCGTGAACCCCCACATCCTGGGCGGCGGCCGCAGCGCGCCGGGGGCCACGAGCAGCCGCGTGTACCGCGTCCGCGTCCCGTTCCGGACGCGCAGGGCGCGCCAGCCGGGCGGGACGTCCGCGAGCCCGTCCAGGGGCTCGAACGAGCGCTCGGCGGGCGGCACGTGGGTGCGCTGCGGTGCCAGGACCTCGTCCGTGCCGGTCTCGATCTCCACCTCGGCGCCGCCGTCCAGGTGGCCGCCGAGCGCGGCGCGGATCCGCCCGGCGGTGCCGCCGCCGTCCCGGCGGACGACGACGGCCGGCGGCAGCTCCCGCGCCCGCTCCCGGTGGCGGTCGAGCTCCGCCCGGACGGCGGAGGGGGTGGAGGCGTCCACCCCGAGGGCCGCGAGGACGGCGGCGAGCGTGTCGCGCGAGACCGCCGTCTCCCGTCCCCGCCAGTCCTCGTAGCGCGTCGCGACGCCGTGCAGCCCGGCCAGTCTGATCAGTTCGTCGTCAGCCACGCCTGCACCATGCCCGGTGCGGGGCCCGTCACGCCGTCCAGACAGCGGGCTTGCGGCCGATCCAGGGGCGGGCCTCCTCCAGCTGCGCGGACAGCGAGATCAGCGTCCCCTCCCCGCCGAGCCGTCCGGCGAGCATGACCCCGATGGGCAGGCCCTCGCCGTTCCAGTGCAGCGGGACGTTCACCGCGGGCTGCCCCGAGATGTTGTACATGGCGCAGAACGGGGTGAAGTGCGTCTGCCGCCGGAAGTTCTCCTCCGGGTCCTGGTCGTGGAAGTACCCGACCGGCACCGGCGGCATGGCGAGCGTGGGGTGCAGGATCGCGTCGAACTCGTCCATCACCGGGAAGGCCGCGCGGAGCGCCCCCTGCAGCGCGGCGTGGGCCTGGAACAGCTGCGGCGCCGTCGTCTTCTCGCCGTGGCCGCGCAGCCAGCGGGTCAGCGGCTGGAGCAGCTCCTCGCTCCCCTCCGGCACGGGCGTCATCGTCGCCATCACGCCCCACAGCGTCGCGAAGTGCGGGACGAGGTCGGAGCCGAGCACCTCCGGCAGCTCCACGACCTCGTGGCCCAGCTCCTCGAGGAGCGCGGACGCGTCCTCGTAGGCGGCGACGCAGTCGGGGTGGACCTCGACGTCCGGCACCGGCGGCCGGAGGCTCCGCGCGATCCGCAGCCGGCCCGGGGCGCGGTCGGCGCGGGCGAGGAACGGCCCGTCCGCCTCCGGCGCCCGGTACAGGTCGCCCGGCATGTGGCCCGCCATGACGTCCAGCATGAGGGCGGCGTCGCGGACGGTCCGCGCGATCGGACCGTTGGTGGAGAGGCCGAACAGGTCGGGGATGACCGGGCCCTGGGAGATCCGGCCGCGGGTCGGCTTGATCCCGAACAGCCCGCACACGCTGCTCGGGATCCGGATCGAGCCGCCGCCGTCGCTGCCCTGCGCGATCGGCGCCAGCCCGGACGCGACCGCCGCCGCGGCGCCGCCGCTCGAACCGCCGGCCGACCGGGACGGGTCCCACGGCGTGCGGGCCGGGGGCGACACGGCGCCCTCGGTGTAGCAGGGCAGCCCGAACTCGGGGGACGCGGTCTTGCCGAGGAGCACCGTCCCGGCCGCCGCGAGCTTGGCGACCACATGGTCGTCGGCGAACCCGGTCAGGTCGGCGTAGACCGCCGAGCCGAACGTCATCCGGACGCCGTTCACCATGTTCAGGTCTTTGATCGGCACCGGGACGCCGTGCAGTGGCGGCAGCTCCGCCGCGTCCGCCGTCTCCAGCACCGCCTTCTCGGCGCGGCGCGCCTCCTCGCGGGCACGCTCGGCGGTGACCGTCACGTAGGCGCCCACCTGCTCGTCCAGCCGTTCGATGCGGGCCAGGTAGTGGTCGGCGAGCTCGACCGGGGACACGTCCCGGGCCCGGACGGCGGCGGCCATGCGTGTGGCGCTGAGGTCATGAATCTGTGTCACGATCCGGAACGCTAGACGCCGTGTGCGCGGGCATCAAAGAGGGCACACACGACAGCAGCGGTAGAAGGAGATTAATACTGGCCTACCCGACCGTGCCGTAAGAGAATCACTGACGTGGGGCGACAAAACATTAACCCGGCATGACTGGTCGCCCACCCTCCCGATGATTACTCTGCGCACGGAGGATCATGCCCCCGACAGGAAAGGAACACGGAGCGTCACCATGGCGACCATGGAGCGGGGCAACACGCAGAATGCCAGGGCGCGACCCGAGTCCGAGGAGGCGCGTGAGCACGATGACACTCATGAAGTCGATGAGGCGCGTGAGCACGATGACCAGACACCGGTGAAGGAGCGGCTGGAGGCGAGCGCCGCCGCGGCGATGCTCGACGATCCCAAGATCCGGCGCTGGGCGTACCGGATCGGCGCGGCCGCCCTCGCCGGCGCCGTCGCGCTCGCCCTGACCGGCTGGCGGCTCGGCCTGACCGTCGCGGTGCTCGTGGTCATCGGCGACTACGTGCGGCAGTCCCGCACGAGCTCCACCGTGGCCGCCTGGCAGAAGTCCTCGGCGGCGGAACGGCGCACCGAGCGGCAGCTGAAGTCCCTGCGGCGCAACGGATACCTCGTGCTGCACGCGCGAGCGGTCCCCCGCGACGACGACGGCGTCAGCGACGGGCGGATCGACCACCTGGTCATCGGGCCGAGCGGCGTCTACGCCATCGACTCGGAGAAGTGGGACAAGCGCCTCCCCGTGCGCACCATGTCCCACCTCAAGCTCTTCCACGGCCCCTTCAACAAGAAGGACCGGCTGGACGAGGCGCGCTGGGAGGCCCAGATGGCGAGCATCATCCTCGCCGAGCGGGTCGGCTTCGACGTGCCGGTGCAGCCCTCCGTGGCGATCTACGGCCCGTCCATCCCGTGGAAGGTCATGCGGGTGCGCGACGTCGACGTCTACGCGGGCAACCGGGCGCGCTCGTACCTGCGCCGCCGCCCGAAGATCCTCACCGAGAGCGACGTGCAGCGCATCTTCCAGGCGGCCGAGGACGCCCTGCCGCCGAAGTACCCCGACTGAGGCCGAGGGCGGCCCCGCTCCGGGCCGCCCGCCGCGAAGCCGGGACACCGTCGTCCCGGCTTTTTTCCTGCCCTCCGGCGGTTGGTAGCATCGAAGGCCACGGGCCGGCCCGGGCGCGACCTCCGCTGAGCCGGCGGCAGCGCCGCGACCCGCCGCTGCGCGTATCCCTTCCAGGCGACCCGCCCGCCCACGCCGAACCATGCGCGGCCCGTCGTCCCCGCACGTCCCAGGTTTGGAGAGGTCGAAATGCCACCGCTCAGGTCACGCACGGTCACCCATGGCAGGAACATGGCGGGCGCCCGCGCGCTCATGCGGGCCAGCGGCGTGGAACGCGAGGACTTCGGCAAGCCGATCGTCGCGGTGGCCAACAGCTTCACCCAGTTCGTGCCCGGCCACGTCCACCTGGACGAGGTCGGCAAGGTCGTCGCCGGCGCCGTCCGGGAGGCCGGCGGCGTGCCCCGCGAGTTCAACACGATCGCGGTCGACGACGGCATCGCGATGGGCCACGACGGCATGCTGTACTCGCTGCCCTCCCGCGAGGTGATCGCCGACGCGATCGAGTACATGGTCAACGCGCACTGCGCCGACGCCCTGGTCTGCGTCTCCAACTGCGACAAGATCACCCCGGGGATGCTGCTGGCCGCGCTGCGCCTGAACATCCCGACCGTGTTCGTGTCCGGCGGCCCGATGGAGGCCGGCAAGCCCGTCGAGGGCGTCATGGGCGGCAACAAGCTCGACCTGATCGACCCGATCATCGCCTCGGCCGACGCCTCCCTGCCGGAGGACAAGCTGCTGGAGATGGAGGAGAGCGCCTGCCCGACCTGCGGTTCCTGCTCGGGCATGTTCACCGCCAACTCGATGAACTGCCTCACCGAGGCGATCGGGCTGGCGCTGCCCGGCAACGGGACCGTCCTGGCCACCCACACCGCCCGCCGCCGCCTCTACGAGGACGCCGGCCGCACCGTGGTCGAGGTCGCCAAGCGCTACTACGACGGCGACGACGAGTCCGTCCTGCCGCTGAACATCGCCACCCGCGAGGCGTTCGAGAACGCCATGGTCCTCGACGTCGCTATGGGCGGATCCACCAACACGATCCTGCACCTGCTCGCCGCCGCCACCGAGGGCGGCGTCGACTTCGGGCTCTCCGACATCGACGCGATCTCCCGCCGCGTCCCCTGCATCTGCAAGCTGGCCCCCGCCACCGGCAAGTACCACGTCGAGGACTGCCACCGCGCGGGCGGCATCCCGGCCCTGCTGGGCGAGCTGAACCGCGCCGGGCTGCTGAACGCGTCGGCCCACTCGGTCCACTCCGCGTCCCTCGACGAGTTCCTCGCCAAGTGGGACGTCCGCTCCCCCGACGTCCTGCCGGAGGCCGTCGAGCTGTTCCACGCGGCGCCCGGCGGCGTCCGCAGCACCTCGGCGTTCTCGCAGAGCGCCCGCTGGGAGTCGCTCGACCTCGACCGCGAGAACGGCTGCATCCGCTCCGCCGAGCACGCCTACACCGCCGACGGCGGCCTGGCCGTCCTGCGCGGCAACATCGCCCCCGACGGCGCGATCGTCAAGACCGCCGGGGTGGACGAGGAGCTGTGGACCTTCACCGGCCCCGCCGTCGTCTTCGAGTCGCAGGACCAGGCCGTCGAGGGCATCCTCGGCGGGAGGGTCAAGGCCGGCGACGTCGTCGTGATCCGCTACGAGGGCCCGAAGGGCGGGCCCGGCATGCAGGAGATGCTCTACCCGACGAGCTTCCTCAAGGGCCGCGGGCTCGGCAAGGAGTGCGCGCTGATCACCGACGGCCGGTTCTCCGGCGGCACGTCCGGGCTGTCCATCGGGCACGCCTCCCCCGAGGCCGCGGGCGGCGGGATCATCGCCCTCGTCGAGGACGGCGACCGCGTCGTGATCGACATCCCGAACCGCGTGCTGGAGCTCGACGTCCCGGCCGACGAGCTGGAGATCCGCCGCGAGAAGCTGCTCGCCGACCTCGGCGGCTACCGGCCCCGCGACCGCCACCGCCCGGTGAGCGCCGCCCTGCGCGCCTACGCCGCGATGGCCACGTCCGCCTCGACCGGCGCCGCGCGCGACGTCTCCCAGCTCGACCGCCTCAACGGCTGAGCGGTCACCGGGCGGGTAATCGCGCTCCTTCCCCGCCTAGGGCAAAGTGGTGGGTGTCGGGCGAACCAGCCCGGCCCCACCACTAAAGGAGACCGCGATGACGGCGTACGCCCTTGCCCACATGACCCCCCAGCCGCCGCTGCCCGAGGACGTCTTCGTCTACATGGAGAGCATCCAGGAGACCATGGACCCGTTCGGCGGCCGGTTCATCGTGCACGCCAGCGAGACCGAGGTGGTCGAGGGCCCGTTCGACGGCGCCTACGTCATCATCGAGTTCCCCGACATGGACAAGGCCCGCGACTGGTACAACTCGGACGCCTACCAGGCGATCGCGGCGAAGCGCAGCGACCACATTCCCGGTCACCTCGTGCTGCTCCAGGGCGTCCCGCCGGACTACGACGTCGCCGCGACCGGCAAGGCACTGCGCGCGGCCCAGGCCGGTTGACCGGTCAGGAATAGGGCCGGTTGACCGGTAAGGAACAGGGCCGGTCGGCCGGTCAGGAGCAGCAGCCCCCGCCACAGCAGCCCCCGCCCCCGCTCGGCGGGGGCTGGGGAGCCCCGCCGCGGGAGGAGCCGGTGACGGCGACCGTGGAGAGCAGCTTGACGGTGTCGTCGTGGCCGTCCGGGCACGGGGCCGGGTCGGACGCGTTGATCATCGGGCGGGAGACCTCGAAGGTCGACCCGCACGCGCGGCAGCGGTAGTCATAGCGAGGCACGCCCCCAGGATACGTCCCCCCGGTGTGCGCGTCAGGCCGCGGGCTCGGTGACATAGGCGGCCCACTGCGGGTCGCCGTCGTGGACGAGGCCGATGAGCCGCCAGTGCGCGCCCCTCGGAACGGCCGGGGTGAAGCCGAGCGTCCAGCCCAGCTCCGACAGCAGGCGGTCGGCCTTGCTGTGGTTGCACGTCATGCAGGAGGCCACGCAGTTCTCCCAGACGTGCTGGCCGCCTCGGCTGCGCGGATGGACGTGGTCGATCGTCTCGGCGCGGCGGCCGCAGTAGACGCAGCGGAAGTTGTCGCGCCGCATCAGCGCCGCGCGGGTCAGGGGCACGCGGGTCCGGAACGGGATGCGGACGTAGCGGCGGAGCCGGATGACGGACGGGATCTCGACCGTCATCGTGGCCGAGTGGAGCACGGCACCGGAGGTGTCGTGGTGGACGATCTCCGCCTTCTCGCGAAGCACAAGGCAGACCGCCCTCCGCAGAGGCAGCGTGGTGAGGGGTTCGTACGTCGCGTTCAGGAGGAGGACCTGTCGCATCAGACGCCCTCCGCCGGGCCGCGCCCTGCGTTCGCCCCGGTGGTCGCGGCGCAGCGCGCCTCCCACCGAGGCCCGATTATCGTCTCCGGCACCTGCGCACTCGCCATGAGGACCTCCCCAGGGGCGAACCGACCAGAATCAGTGTGGCGTCTGAGGGAGGTCGTCCGCTACCCCAATAATCCCCATCCGCACACCGCTCGAACACGGAACCCGCGGGGAGTACCGGGGCGGGCAGCGCTTAACGGCCAATAAAGTGCATCCATGACGCCGTATCCGTCCGCGCAGCGCCAGGACATCGTCGAGGACATCCACGGTCACCGGGTCGCCGACCCCTACCGCTGGCTGGAGGATCCGGACAGCGCCGAGACCGCCGAGTGGCGCGCCGCGCAGGACCGGCTCTTCCACCAGACCATGGACACGCTGCCCGGCCGGGACGCCCTGCGGGCCCGCCTGCTCGAACTGCTCGGCGCGGGAAGCGTCGGAGCCCCCGTGTGGCGGGGCGAGCGGCGCTTCTTCACCCGCCGCTCCGCCGACCAGGAGCACCCGGTCCTCTACACCGTCGACCCCGACGGCTCCGAGCGCGCCCTGGTCGACCCCACGGCCCTCGACCCCGACGGGACGACGACGCTGGACGGCTGGCAGCCCGACAAGGAGGGCCGCCTCCTCGCGTACAAGGTGTCGACCGGCGGCGACGAGGAGTCGCTGCTGTACGTCATCGACGTCGCGACGGGCGACCTTGTGGAGGGGCCGATCGACCGGGCCCGGTACTCCTCCGTGGCCTGGCTGCCGGGCGGCGAGGCGTACTACTACACGCGCCGGCTGCCCGCGGAGGACGTCCCGGCGGGCGAGGAGCAGTACCACCGGCGCGTCTACCTGCACCGCGTCGGCAGCGAACCCGACACCCACGACGTGCTGGTCTTCGGCGACGGCCTCGACAAGACCAACTACTACGGGGTCGGCGTCAGCCGCGACGGCCGCTGGCTCACGATCTCCGCGTCGCAGGGCACCGCGCCCCGCAACGACCTGTGGATCGCCGACCTGACCGCGTCCGCCCCCGAGGCGCCCGCGCTGCGGGCCGTGCAGCAGGGCGTCGACGCCTCCACCGGCGTCCACGTGGGCCGCGACGGCCGCGCCTACGTCTTCACCGACCGCGACGCGCCCCGCTCCCGCCTGTGCGTCGCCGACCCGTCCGACCTCTCCTACGGGACGTGGCGTGACCTCATCCCCCAGGACGCCGAGGCCGTCCTGACCGACTTCGCGATCCTGGACGACCTGGAACGCCCCGTCCTGCTCGCCGGGTGGACCCGCCACGCGATCAGCGAGATCACCGTCCACGACCTGGCGTCCGGGGAACGGCTCGGCGCCGTCCCGACCCCCGGTCTCGGTTCCATCGGCGGCATCGTCGAGCGGCCCGAGGGCGGGCACGAGGCCTGGTTCGGCTACACCGACGGCGTCACCCCCTCGTCCGTCCTGCGCTACGACGCCCGCACCGGCGAGACGACGCCGTGGGCGTCCGCGCCGGGCACGGTCGACGTCCCCGAGATCGAGACGCGCCAGGTCGTCTACACCTCCCGGGACGGGACCGAGGTGCGCATGCTCGTCTCGTCCCGTCCGGGCCTGACCGGGCCGCGCCCCGCGATCCTCTACGGCTACGGCGGGTTCAACATCTCGCTCACGCCGTCGTACTCGGCGAGCATCCTCGCGTGGGTCGAGGCCGGCGGCGTCTACGCGGTCGCCAACCTGCGCGGCGGCTCCGAGGAAGGCGAGCAGTGGCACCGCGCCGGCATGCGGGACCGCAAGCAGAACGTCTTCGACGACTTCCACGCCGCCGCCGAGAAGCTGATCGCGGACGGCCTCACCACGCCGTCCCAGCTCGCGATCTCCGGCGGCTCCAACGGCGGCCTCCTGGTCGGCGCCGCCCTCACCCAGCGCCCCGACCTGTACCGGGCGGTGGTGTGCTCCGCGCCGCTCCTGGACATGGTCCGCTACGAGCGGTTCGGCCTCGGCCAGACCTGGAACGACGAGTACGGGACGGCCGACGACCCCGAGGAGTTCGGCTGGCTCATCGGCTACTCGCCCTACCACCGCGTCAGCCCCGGCACCGCCTACCCGGCCGTCCTGTTCACCACGTTCGGCAGCGACACCCGCGTGGACCCCCTCCACGCCCGCAAGATGTGCGCCGCCCTCCAGCACGCGACCACGTCCGAGGCCCCGATCCTCCTACGCGACGAAGCCGAGGTGGGCCACGCCGCCCGCTCGGTGACCCGCTCGGCCGACCTCACCGCCGACACCCTCACCTTCCTGGCCGCCCAGACCGGCCTCACCGTCCAAGCCGAATTGACGCATGGTCTAATAGCCGGATGAGCACGACGCTGCGCGGGCCGGCCGATCGGGCGCTGAAACTGCTTCGCGAGCCGCCGGACGAACCCGACGTGTCCGCCGGTTACCTCGACCTGCTCGGGGCCTCCGCGAAGAAGTCGCCCTCACTCGCCCAGTCGGTGATGGAGTCGACGTTCCTCCCCCGGATCTACGAGAAGGTGTGGCGGCCCGTCGGCTTCAACCTGGCGAAGGGCTGGCCCTTCGGCCCGGACACCGCCGAAGAGCACGCCATGGCACGCGACTGGCTCGGACTCTCGCACCCCGGCTACGCGGCCCGGCCGCCCGCGACGGTCCTGGACGTGGCATGCGGCCCCGGCAACGTCACCCGCGCCCTCGCCGCCGGCATCGGCGCCACGGGCCTGGTCGTCGGCCTCGACGCGTCCGAGACCATGCTGACCCGCGCCGTCGCCGACACCGACCCCGGCGCCCCCGTGACCTACGTCCGCAGCGACGCCGTCGACCTTCCGTTCCGCGACGGCGTGTTCGACGCCGTCTGCTGCTTCGGCGCCCTCTACCTCTTCGACGACCCCTGGGCGGCCCTGGACGGCATGACCCGCGTCCTCAGACCAGGCGGGAAACTCGTCATCCTCACCTCCCGGCGCCCGCTCGCCGCCCCACGCCTCGGCACCGAACTCCTCCGCCGCGCCACCGGCTTCACCGCGTTCGGCGACCGCGAGATCACCCGCGCCCTCTCCGACCGCGGCTACACCGCCATCCGCCACCGCCGCTACCCCCTCATGCAGGTGGCGGCAGCCGACCGCCCCTGACCCGATCCGCAGCACGCCACCCCAAGATCGCGCTACGCTTCCAAGAGAACACGCACGGCCAACCGTGCCCATGATCGACCCCCTCCTGGGGTTGGGAAGCCTCCAGGAGGGGGTTTGTGGGTGTTTAGGGCTGCTTCGCTCGAACCTGCCTTCGGACGCGATCGCAACCATTGGGGTCGTTGCGTGGTTGCGGCGCCGGCTGAGGTCGGTGGTGTCTCGCCTGGGGGGCGTCAGCGCATCGGTTTCTGGATGTAGATGTTGACTATGCCGCCTATGGTCTCGCGGCGGGTTTCCGTCCAGCCGAACTTGCGGTAGAGGGCCAGGGCGGGGGCCTGGAACTCGGTGGTGTCGGCGCGCAGGATTCGGTAGCCGTACTCCATCGCGCGTTCCTCCAGGGCCTGGACGAGTGCGGTGCCGTAGCCCCGGCGCTGGACCGCAGGCAGGACGCGCAGCCGCACCATCTCGGCGACGTCCAGGGTCGGGTTGCCGGGGGCGTAGCCGCCGTAGGCGCGGGCGTGACCGCCGGGGATCAGGTCGGCGCGGCGCAGGCCGCCCATCGCGACCACCCTGCCGTCGAGCTCGCCGACGAGGAACTCCCCGTTGTTGCGGAGATAGATGTCCTCCATCCGGAAGAAGTCGTGGTCGTAGTAGACGCCGTCGCCGGGGCGCAGGCCGACCTGGGCCAGGCCCTTCTGGTGCAGGGCCAGGACGACGCCGTGGTCGGCCGCGTGGTACCGGCGGATCCGCAGGTCGCCGTAGCGCCATTCGGGGGGATCGTCCTTGAGCCGGACGAGCGTGGGGTGGCCCTGCCAGGAGACGTTGTCGGTGCTCATCCCGGTCAGACCTGTTCCCCCGGGCGGACGGCGGCGGGCGGATCCTGGGTGGGGCTCTTCACGGACGGGCCGGAGAGGGCCTCGTAGAAGTCCTTCAGCTCCGGGATCTGGCCGTGCTTGGTCGCGACCGCCGCGCCGATCTGCCGGGCGCGGTGGACGAGGATGTCGGACCGGTGGTCGGCGGGCAGGTCGAAGATGGCCTCCCGGCCGGCCGTCAGCGCGGCCTCGGGGTGGCCGGCGTGCAGCTTGCACATCGCCCGGTCGAGCCGCACCAGGGTGAGGTCGACGCGGTCGGTGGGCGAGTAGAGGGTGAGGGCGTGGCTGAGCACCTCGTCGCCCTGCCTGTGGTCGCCGAGGTTGGTGAACGTGTCGCCCTCGTAGAAGGCCATCTGCCGGTCGGTGAACCCGAACACCAGGTCGGAGGTGTCGGTCTTGGAGAGCTGGTCGAACACCGAGCGGCCGCGCACGAGCGCGCGGCGGGCGCTGGGGGCGGCGTCCCCGCGGCCGCGCATCGCCAGCATGCCGAGCGCGCGCGCCTCCACGGCGGGGGCCATGGCGGCGGCGACGCCCGGGGTGCGGCCGGCGAGGTCCTGCGCCTTGCGGGCCAGGTGCAGCGCCTCGCGCGGGTCGCCGTAGTACATCGGCACGAGCGACTCGCGGACGGTCACCCAGGCGCGCAGCTGGCGGTCGCCGGTCTCGTCGGCGGCGGTCCGCGCGGTCCGGAAGAACGAGCGGGCGAGCCGGTGGTCCCCCAGGTTGATCATGATGAGCCCGGACAGCCCGGACAGCTGCGCGGCGATCCGGCACAGGCGTTCCTGCAGCTCGACCGGCTGGCGCTTGTCGCACATGCGCCGCACCTCGCTGAAGTCGAGCAGCACGTCGCAGAGCATCCGGAGGGACGGGGTCGCCTGGTACTGCCGGCCGTAGCCGTAGGTGGTCTCCTCCCACTGGTCGAGCATGGTCGGCGAGACGGTCGCGCCGACGAGCGTGTCGTCCATCTTGCGGCGCAGGTTGTCGACGGCCCCCAGGAACTGACCGTCGAGCGCCACGCCCGCTCCGGCCAGCAGCTGCAGAAGGGTCCTACGAAGCACGATGTCCTCCTCTCCCACATCAATGGTCAGGGGGCCGTCGGCGCGGTCATGGCCCCGCAGGTCGTTGACGGTCGCCCAGGGGCGCTCCTCGCTCCTGGGCACGATCGCCCCGACGATGGCGTCGGGGTCGGGTACCGGACGCTGGTCCGGCGCGCGCGGCTGCGGGACGCTCGCGGCGCCCGCCCGGGTGGCGTGGCCGCGGCCGCAGATGCAGGGACTCTGGTAGTCGAGGGCGTCGGGCTCCACCCTGTAGACGGCGCACAGGTAGTGCAGGTACTCCGGGCCGGGACGCTTGTAGCCGCTCTCGTACGCGGACAGCAGCGTCTCCCCGAGGCGCGGCGGCGGCTTGCCGTCGACCTCGTAGAGCGCCCTGACCTGAGCCACGATGTCGGACAGCGCGACGCCGTGGGCCAGCCGGTGCGCCTTGATCCGGCTGGTCCCGAACAGCGGCCCGCACTGCTCGTGGATCTCCTGCGCGATCGCCACGGGGCCCCGTCCCCGCGCCAGGGCGTGCGCGCGGATCCGGCGGGCGACGTCCGTTTCTCTCCGAGGGGGGTCCGACGACATCCGGCGCCTCCTCCGGTCATGCCGGAACGCCGTCCCCTCGGGGGGTGGACGATCGTTCCGGCCGCGGGGACCGGTCGATTTGGCCACAACAGATAATCTCTTGCGCACGCAGCGTAATCCTCGTCACAGTCCCCGCCAAGCGATTCCGGAGAAGTGATGGGGGCCGGGACGCGCTCCGCACCCCGTGGGTAGAGAATCTTCCTCCGCAGGGAGGAGGACTTCTCCTGAGGTGGGGAAATCCGGTTCTTCGACACCCGGCCGCCCCCTTGACCGGTCAGTGTGAGTGTTGGAAATCTCTCGTGTTGTGATCGAGCGAATCCGGAGAGTCGATCATCTGGATCGACCGGCACTGTGCTCGCGGGCGCTCCGCCCGCCGACGGAGGGGGTGCGAAGGTGGTCAGCGACAGACGCGTCGGCTACCTCGAAGAGCTGGAACACGAGCTGGACACGCGGGGCCTCGTCGCGCGCGTCGTCAGGACCCGCTCGGGGCCTGCCTTCCTGAGGGTCGTGAACCCCGAGGCCGCGAGCCTCGCGGAGGACGTCACCTGCGCGCCGGCCCCCGAGACCAAGGACCACTACTTCTGGTGGTCGTGGGGCGAGCGCATGCACCGCGTCGACGACGTCGGCGGAGCGGCCCTCAAGCTGGCGCACGTCCTCCAGCCGCTCGCCGCGAGGTGAGCGGACTCACTCCGGGCTCCTGAGCCCCGAGCACCGTCACAGACCCGGGCGCCCGCCGGCAGGGCGCCCACCAGACCGGGCGTGTCCCGCGAGGCCGCGGCGAAGGGCGCGGCAGCCGCGGACCCCGCGGGACACGTTCGCCCGGCAGGCGCCCTCCCCGGCCGGTCCCCGCCACCAGCCCCTGCGTTCGTATGAACCGGTCGGAACAGTCCCCTACGATCGGGCTCGTACCCGCCGCAGGTCCACGGCGAGTTGGCGGGGAACCGCAATGGCCGGGGAGGGTCTGCCACACCATGTCTCTGTTCGCGTCGATCAGCGTGCCGCTCGCCGTGTCGCCGGTCGCCAAACCGTTCCTGCCCTGGGCCGAGAAGGGCACCCCGGAGGCCGCCTGCAAGAACACGGACCCCAGTGTCTCGTGCCGGCTGGTCTGGAACATCTCGAAGAACACCGACTTCACCCAGTTCTGGGCGACCTGGCTGGACAAGCCGCTCACCACGCTGCTGTGGATCATCCTGACCTTCGTGGTCGCGCTGATCGTGAAGAACATCGCGCACCGGATGATCACCAAGGTCACGCTGCGGATGGCCGAGGGCACGATGTCGGAGAAGGTCCGGGAGCGGTCCCGGACGGTCTTCGAGGGCAGCCCCGCGCTGCTCAACAGGCGGCGCGCCCAGCGGGCCCAGACGCTCGGCTCGGTGCTGCGCTCCATCGCGTCCATCATCATCATGGGGACGGCCGCGTTCAGCATCCTCGGCTCGCTCGGCCTCAACCTCGCCCCCATCCTCGCCAGCGCCAGCGTGATCGGCGTCGCGGTCGGCTTCGGCGCGCAGAACATCGTCAAGGACTTCCTCGCCGGGCTGTTCATGCTGCTGGAGGACCAGTACGGCGTCGGCGACGTCATCGACGTGGGCAGCGCCAAGGGGACGGTCGAGGCCGTCACCCTGCGGGTCACCCGCATGCGGGACGTCAACGGCGTCGTCTGGTACGTCCCGAACGGCGAGATCAAGAAGGTCGGGAACGAGTCGCAGAACTGGGGCCGCGCCGTCCTGGACATCCCGGTCGACATCAACGAGGACACCGAGAAGGTCAAGGAGATCCTGCAGACCACCGCCGACGAGCTGGCCGCGGACGGGGCGTGGCACGAACTCGTCCTGGAGCAGCCGTCGGTGTGGGGCGTGCAGGCCCTCGCCGGTGACGCCGTCGTGATCCGCGTCGTGCTCAAGACGGCGCCGGGCAAGCAGGGCGACATCGCCCGCGAGCTGCGCGAACGCGTCAAGCGGGCGTTCGACGAGGCGGGCGTCACGGTCGCCACCCCCGCGCCCTAACCGGCTTCCCAGTGGATCAAGGTGAGGAAGAGGGCGCGTCTCACATAGGGTGGGGGCGCTATGGCTGAACAGGTGACCTTCTACGAAGCGGTCGGCGGCGAGGAGACCTTCCACCGGCTGGTGCACCGCTTCTACCAGGGGGTCGCGGACGACCCCGACCTCCGCGCCCTCTACCCCGAGGAGGACCTCGGCCCCGCCGAGGAGAGGTTGCGGCTTTTCCTGATCCAGTACTGGGGCGGCCCCAACACCTACAGCGTGCAGCGCGGGCACCCGAGGCTCAGGATGCGTCACGTGCCCTTCGTCATCGGCACGGCCGAGCGGGACGCGTGGCTGCGGCACATGCGGGTCGCGGTGGACGAGCTCGGGCTTCCCGAGGATCTGGAGAAGCAGCTCTGGGCCTACTTCACCATGGCGGCGCAGAGCATGGTGAACGCCCCCACGTAAGCGGGTAGAGCGCCCCGTATGACGCGAATCCCGTGGTGGCGCAACGCCGTCGTGTACGAGGTCTACGTCCGCAGTTTCGCCGACGCCGACGGGAACGGCGAAGGCGATCTCCAGGGGATCCGGTCCCGGCTCGGCCACCTGCGCGATCTCGGTGTGGACGCGCTGTGGCTCACCCCCTTCTACACCTCCCCGCTGGCGGACGGCGGCTACGACGTGGCCGACTACCGCGACGTCGATCCCCGGTTCGGCACGCTGGACGATTTCGACGCCCTCGTGGCCGACGTGCACGCCCACGGGATGCGGCTGATCGTCGACATCGTCCCGAACCACTCCTCCGACCGGCATCGCTGGTTCCGGGAGGCGCTCGAGGCTCCGCCCGGGTCGCCCGCACGCTCCCGCTACATCTTCCGGGCCGGCAAGCCAGGGGAACGTCCCGGCGAGGCCGACCCGCCGAACGACTGGCCGTCGGCGTTCGGCGGCCCCGCCTGGACGCGGCTGGACGACGGCGAGTGGTACCTGCACCTGTACGCGCCCGAGCAGCCCGACCTCAACTGGCGCAACCCCGAGGTGCGGCACGAGTTCGAGGACATCCTGCGGTTCTGGCTCGACCGCGGCGTGGACGGCTTCCGCATCGACGTCGCCGCCGGACTGTTCAAGGACGAGTCGTTCCGCGACCTCCACGGCCAGGACCGGGACATGTTGAACGGCCCCATGTACAGCCGTCCGGAAGTCCACGACGTGTACCGGAGATGGCGCCAGATCCTCGACGAGTACGACGGCGACCGCATGGCCATAGGCGAGGTGTGGACGGACGGTCCGGAAGACCTCGCGCTCTACCTGCGTCCAGACGAACTGCACCAGGTGTTCCAGTTCGACCTGCAACTTGCCCCGTGGTCGGCCATGGCGTTCCGCGAGGTGATCGACGCAGCGTTGAAGGCCGTCGCTCCCATGGGCGCCGCCCCCACATGGGTGCTGTCGAGCCACGACTCCGTCCGCCACGTCACCCGCTACGAGCAGCAGGACGGTTTCCAGGGCATCGGGCACGCCAGAGCCAAGGCTGCGCTACTGCTGCTCCTGGCGCTCCCAGGGTCGGCCTACCTGTACCAGGGCGAGGAACTGGGACTGCCCGAGGTGACCGATCTGCCTGACGACGCCAGGCAGGACCCCATCTTCAAACGCACGAACGGGCAGACCGCAGGACGCGACGGCTGCCGGGTACCGCTGCCGTGGTCGGGCCGCGCCGAGCCCTACGGCTTCTCCCCCGACGGCGTCCGGCCGTGGCTGCCGATGCCGGAGCGGTGGGCGTCGATGACCGCCGAGGCGCAGGCGTCCGACCCGTCCTCCATGCTGAGCTGGTACCGCGAGGCGCTCGCGCTGCGCCGCCGCCTGCACGGCGGCCTCCCTGAAGACCTGGAGTGGCTCGACTCCCCCGAGACCGCCCTCTTCTTCCGGCGCGGTTCTCTGATCCTGGCCCTCAACTGCGGCGAGAACCCCGTGCGCCTCCCTGAGGGCACCCCGCTCCTGACCAGCACGCCCCTCTACGGCGACCTGCTTCCCGGCAACACCGCCGCGTGGCTGAGCGTCCCCTGAACGCGCGACGCGGTGCGCCGGTCCGTGCGAGGGGTCAACGCACGGACCGGCGCACCGCGGTCCTTCGCCGAAAGGCGCTTCCGGCTACAGCGGCGGGCGCTGGAGCTGGAGCGGGTCGTCGGCCATCGGGGCCGACTTGAGGGTCTGCATGCCGGTTCCGACGCCCGCCCAGCGCTTGACGTCGGAGATCGCCTTGGTCTGCTGCTCACCGGGCAGCTTGGCGATGAGGCGGCCGCTGTGGTTCATGCCCGGAGCGACGTAGACGGCCGAGTCGCGGCTGCCGCGCCCGAGGCGGAACGGCTCGGAACCCCACGGGTCGTTGGCGCCGTACAGGAACAGCATGTGGTTGGCGTTCCCGCGCACCCAGCGGTCGATGTCGCGCATGGCACGGCCGTTGTCGAACCGCATGGGGATGTCACGCGGAACGTAGGTGCGCGGCTGGTAGCTGTCCTCGTACCGCAGCAGCGGCCGCAGGTGCTTGAACTTCGGCGTCGGCCAGCCCAGCTGCGTCCCCGCCTGGTAGTAGTACGGGATGTACGGGGCGAGGCCCTGGTCGCTGTAGAACGAGAGCCCGGAGATGTTGTCGAGCGTCGCGTAGAGCTGGTCGTCCGTGGCGTCCTCCGCCTTCGGCAGCTCCGCGCAAGCGGACTGCAGGCTGTACTGCCAGAAGCCCCACTCGTAGTCCATCACCGAGTTCTCGAACGCGCGGTCCTGGGTGCGCAGGATGTCGAACGTCCAGCCGTTCTCGTCCGCGGCGGCCTTGAAGCGCTTGAGCATCTCGGTGCGGCGTTCGAGGAACTTGCGCGCGAGCGCCTTGACGTTCGCGCGGCACACGGGGTCGCTGCCGACCGTCTGGAAGAACTTGTCGTAGGCGCGGTCGTCGTTGTTGTTGACGTCGTTCGGCGCCACGTACACGACGCTGCCGTCGACGTCCCGCGGGTAGAACCGCTTGTGGTAGACGGCCGTCATGCCGCCCTTGCTGGCCCCCGTCGAGATCCACTTGCCCTGGTAGATGGTCTTCAGGGCGCCGATCAGCCGGTGCTCGTCGGTGGCCGCCTGCCAGATCGTGTCCTTCTTCCAGTCCGTCGGCTCGGGACGGGACGGGGTGAAGTACCGGTACTCGACCGAGATCTGGTTGCCGTCGACCAGCGCCGTCGGCTCGGAGGTGAACATCGTCTCCGGCGTGTTGTACCCGCTGGTGTAGAGCACCATGGGACGGTCCGCCGACTTGTGCTGCAACATGATGCGCTGCTCGAACCACTGCCCCTGCGGGTTGCGGTGGTCGACAGGCTGCCTGTACTCCAGCCAGAACCAGCGCTGGCCGGGCAGGGTGGACGGCTTCTCCGTCACCTGCATGCCGGGGATCGCCTTCAGCTGGGCGAGGATGTCGCCCGCCTGGGCGGCGCCGGCCTTCGCCGTGCCCGCCTGAGCCGTGCCCGCGGCCTGCGCCGCGGTGGCGCCCGCCCCGGTCATGCCCGCGGCGAGCAGCAGTGCCATGGCTCCTCGTGAGACGCGCCGCATTGTGCCCCTTTCACGTGGGTTCTCCACATTCGCGTCGCGACCCTAGAGGGAGAAGCCCGGCCAAAACGGATTGCTGTTGGGCTTGTTACCTATCCGTGACAGGTCGGTTGTCACCCGAACAGACCGGAAAACAACCCCAGTAGGGGCGGAAGCGTGATCAGGTGGGCAATGGCGTTCACGCTGGAGGAACGCGGGGCCGCTCGGTGGACCTCGATCACGCCCGGAACGGCGACCGACGGAGACCGGAGATCAGTTCAACCCGACGGCGCCGGTGGAGTCGGGCCCCTCAACCGAGCGTGAGGCATCGGCGAGCCAGACGGCGTGCAGGCCAAAAAGCGGGATGAGGCCGAGCGGAGGATCAGGCGGGAGGGGTGAGGGTGAAGCCGTCGTCCCAGGGGGCCAGGCGTTCGAAGAGCCGCTCGTCGTGCCAGCGCCCGTCCAGGTGGATGTGGCGGCGGGCCGTCCCCACGGGCGTGAATCCGTTCCGTTCGAGCACGCGCTGAGAAGCGACGTTGTCGACTCTCGTGAACGCCTCGACGCGGTGCAGACGGAGCGCGCCGAACGCGACGTCCAGTGCCTGCCTGACGGCCTCCGTGGCGACGCCCCTGCCGGCGTGCGCGCGCGCCACCCAATACCCGACGAAGCAGCTCTGGAGGGGGCCGCGCAGAATGTTGTTGAGCGTGATGCGCCCGGCGACCTCGCCGTCGACGAGGATGACGCCCGGCCACATCTCCCCCACCGCGTACGCCTCGACCAGCTCGCGCAGGTTGTCGCGCTGGCCGTCGACGGTGAAGTACGCCTCCCCCCGCTCCGGCTCCCAGGGACGCAGGTAGGCGCGGTTCTCCCGGTACAGCGCCGCGAGCGTCTCCGCGTCCGCGATCTGGACGGCGCGCAGGCGCACCCCCACCCGACGGCCGTCGAGCGCGGGCGGGGGGCCGGCGAGCGCCGTCATGCGCGGGGCACCACGTACCGCCCGATGAACTCGCGTTCCTCCGGGGTGAAGCGGCGCAGGCGGTTCGCCTCCACGTCGAACGCGACGAGCGTCGAGGTCGCCTCCGCGTACACGTGGTCGTCGTCCCGCACCTCGTAGGCCAGCTTGAACGACGCGGCACGGGCCTCGGTCACCCACGTCTCCACCCGGATCGGGTAGACGGTCGGCAGCAGCGGGTACCGGTAGTCGATCTCGTGCCGGGAGATCACCATGCCGCGGACGGGCTGCTCCCCCTTGCGCACCGGGTCGCCGTGGAACATCTCCAGCCGCGCGTCCTCCAGGTAGCCGAGGAACTTGACGTTGTTCACGTGTCCCTGGGAGTCGATGTCACCGAACCGGATCTTGAACTCGTAGACGTGGCGGTACTCGACCGCGGGCAACTGCTGCATGTCCTCGCCTGGGTACGGGGAACCGGGGGTCGGCCCGATGCTACCGGCAGCAGGCGAGCTCCCTGACAAGGCAGGGTCGCTCCAGGTCGACCTGCCAGTCCGGAATCCCGTGCCCTTTCGCCGCGGGAACGTCCTTCAGCATCCACCCGAAACCCTCACCACCCACCACCTCTCCACCACCCGCACTGCCGGACAAATCGATGAATAGACCCCAGATCCCGCAAGAAAAGCGGCCGTAAGACCACCCAACTCGACGAGCAACATCCCGTCCCGCCCAGCCCAGCAAGCCCCCACTGACGACCAGCGCCCGGCGACCGGCCCAACGGCATCTCGCTAAGACCAGCGTCCGGCACCGACACGACCGCACCCCCGCTGTCGACCAGCGCCCAGCGCCCGACACAACCGCACCCCGCTGACGACCAGCGCCCAGCGCCCGACGACCGGCCCGACGGCATCTCGCTGAGACCAGCGTCCGACACAACCGCACCCCGCTGACGACCAGCGTCCGGCACCGGCACGACGGCATCTCGCTGAGACCAGCGTCCGACACAACCGCACCCCGCTGACGACCAGCGCCCGGCATCCGGCATCCGGCGCCCGGCGACCGGCGACCCGCGACCGGCGAAACCGCATCCGGTGACGACCGGCGCCCGGCGACCGGCACGACCGCGCCTCGGCGACGACCGGCGCCCGGCTTCCGGCGCCTGGCGCCCGACACGCGACCGCGCCCCGGTGGCGTCCGGCGCCCGTCGCGACCGCACCCGGTGACGACCGGCCGTGGTCACCGGCGTAGTCCCTGGTAAGCGATCGGCCGCTGGAACCGATCCACGGCGAGGCTCCCCACGGACGTCGCCCGGGCGTCGGACGTCGCCGGGTACGGTCCGCGTGCACCATCGCGTGCCCGACCCGGAAGCCGGTGGGCCACCCGCCCCACAGGATTCGCCCGGCGAGCCGTTCCAGGACGGGCAGCAGCCGCGCCGCCGCTCGCGAACGGCCGAGCACACGAACGGCCGGAACACCACCCCCGGAACACGAACGCCCGGGCACGCGAGCGACCGGGCACGCGAGCGACCGGAACGCGAACGGGCGGGAATGCGAGCGGCCGCGCGATCGGTGATCGCGCGGCCGTTCGGGGACGCGTGGGTCAGTCGCGTGTCAGCTTGCGGTGGGTGACCCGGTGCGGGCGGGCGGCGTCGGCGCCCAGCCGCTCGATCTTGTTCTTCTCGTAGTCCGCGAAGTTGCCCTCGAACCAGAACCAGTTCGAGCCCTCTTCCCACGCGAGGATGTGCGTGGCGATGCGGTCCAGGAACCACCGGTCGTGCGAGGTGATCACGGCGCACCCGGGGAACTCCAGGAGCGCGTTCTCCAGGCTGGACAGGGTCTCGGTGTCGAGGTCGTTCGTCGGCTCGTCCAGCAGCAGGACGTTGCCGCCCTGCTTGAGCGTCAGCGCCAGGTTGAGCCGGTTGCGCTCGCCGCCGGACAGGACGCCGGAGGGCTTCTGCTGGTCGGGGCCCTTGAACCCGAACGCCGCGACGTACGCGCGGGACGGCATCTCGACCTGGCCGACGTTGATGTGGTCCAGGCCGTCCGAGACGACCTCCCACACCGTCTTCTTCGGGTCGATGCCGCCGCGGCCCTGGTCGACGTAGGAGATCTTGACGGTCTCGCCGACCCGCAGGTCGCCCGCGTCCGGGTGCTCCTCGCCGACGATCATGCGGAAGAGCGTGGTCTTGCCGACGCCGTTCGGGCCGATGACGCCGACGATCCCGTTCGGGGGGAGGTTGAACGTCAGGTCGTCCATCAGGAGCCGGTCGTCGAAGCCCTTGGTCAGCTTGTCGGCGATGATCACCGTCTGGCCGAGGCGCGGGCCCGGCGGGATCTGGATCTCCTCGAAGTCCAGCTTGCGGTGCTTGGCGGCCTCGGCCGCCATCTCCTCGTACCGCTCAAGGCGGGCCTTGCTCTTGGTCTGGCGGGCCTTGGGGTTCGAGCGCACCCACTCCAGTTCGTCCTGGAGGCGCTTCTTGCGCTTGGCGTCCTTGTTGCCCTCGACCTTGAGCCGCTCGGCCTTCTTCTCCAGGTAGACGGAGTAGTTGCCCTCGTAGGGGTAGCAGCGGCCCCGGTCGAGCTCCAGGATCCAGGTCGCCACGTTGTCGAGGAAGTACCGGTCGTGCGTGACGGCGAGGACGGTGCCCTCGTACTTGGCGAGGAACTGCTCCAGCCACTGGACGCTCTCGGCGTCCAGGTGGTTGGTGGGCTCGTCCAGCAACAGCAGGTCGGGCGCCTCCAGCAGCAGCTTGCACAGCGCGACGCGCCGGCGCTCGCCACCCGACAGCTTCGACACCTCGGCGTCGCCGGGCGGGCAGCGCAGCGCGTCCATCGCCTGGTCGAGCTGGCTGTCGAGGTCCCAGGCGTTGCGATGGTCGAGCTGCTCCTGCAGCTTGCCCATCTCCTCCATCAGCGCGTCGGAGTAGTCCGTCGCCATCAGCTCGGCGATCTCGTTGAACCGGTCGAGCATCGCCTTGGTCTCGGCGACGCCCTCCTGGACGTTCCCGAGGACGTCCTTCTCCTCGTTCAGCGGCGGCTCCTGCTGCAGCATGCCCACGCTGAACCCGGGCATGAGGCGCGCGTCGCCGTTCGAAGGCTGTTCCAGACCGGCCATCATGCGCAGCAGCGTCGACTTGCCGGTGCCGTTGGGCCCCAGGACCCCGATCTTCGCACCCGGAAGGAAATGCAGGGTGACGTCGTCTAGGACGACCTTGTCGCCATGTGCCTTGCGCACACGCTGCATCGTGTAGATGTACTCGGCCATATCGTCAAGACTAGGGGGTCCTGGAACCTGTTTTTCGCGTTGCGGCCTCAGTTGCCGGACGGCCTGGGGCCTTCAAGCGCGGGAAGGCACACCCGGTCGCGCCCCGAGGACTTCGCCCGGTAGAGCGCCAGGTCGGCCGCCGTCATGAGTTCCAGGAGGTCCTGGCCGTGGGTGCGGAACAGCGACACCCCCACGGAGACGGTGACGGTGACGGTTCCCTCCTCGGCCGGGACGGCGAGGCGGCGCACCCGGCCGCGGAGGCGTTCGGCGACGCGGCAGGCCTCCACGGTGTCGGCGCCCGGCAGCAGGACGACGAACTCCTCGCCGCCGAAGCGGCCCACCACGTCGTAGTCGCGCAGCTGGTGGCACAGGGTGCTCGCCACCCCCACCAGCACCTGGTCGCCGACGAGGTGGCCGTGGGTGTCGTTGACACGCTTGAAATGGTCGATGTCGATCAGGAGGAGCGCGACGGCGTCGTGGGTGCGCTGGGCCCGGGAGAGTTCGGTGTCGGCCTCGCGCTGCCACGCGGCGGCGTTGAGCAGGCCCGTCTTGGCGTCGGTGCGCGCGGCCGCCTGGAGCTGCTGGTGCATCAGGCTGCGCTGCAGGAGCATCACCGGCGGAAGGGCCAGCAGGAGCAGGCCGAGTGACAGGGCGCTCGTGATCGCCACCAGGATGCCGACGCAGAGCTCCACCGTGTCGAGCAGGAGGCTCTCGCGCGTCCACAGGACGTCCCGCCACCGGCTCTCGGGATCGGCGGCGTGCGCGGCGACCGCGACGATCGCCGCGTTCACCACCGTGAACAGCGCCGCGCAGCCGACGGCCGCCGGGATGCCCGGGTAGCTCTCGACGACCCACTGCGGCGCCCCCTGCAGCGGGTCGGCCACCACCCGGTGGAACACCACCGACGCGCACGCCCCGGCGATCCCGAGCGCGGCGGCGACGACCGCGCGCCTGTAGATCAGCGTCCGCCGGACGCGGAACTGCAGCAACGCCTGCATCGGCACCGGGACGAGCAGCGCGTACACCGGCGGCAACAGCAGCGCGACCGGCAGCCACCAGGCCGACAGCAGGTCGCGCGCGACCCCCGCCGGCATCCCCAGCCTCCGCGTCGCCTCGATGCACACGGCGCCGCACGCCAGCAGCGCCCCGAAGGTCATCAGATCGTCGCCCCGGAACGGGGTCTCCAGCAGCCCCGCGACGATCAACCCCAGATGGACGGCGACGACCACCGGCACGTAGACCACGAGCAGGGACCGACGCCCAAGTCGCGCCCTGCGCCTCGGCCTGCGGACCAGCTCCCCACCTCGGTCCTCGGCGGACGACTGCACTGCCGTCATCCTTCCCCCTTACGCGCATCACGTTGTGTAACACGATAGTTGCAACGTGTGCGGAACGGGCGTGAAACAGGTACGTTCGGGAACGCACATGCGGGTGACCGTTCTGATCATCGGTATCCGGGCCCGCTGATCCGCGGAGCCTGATCATCCTGAGGGGGACCACCATGCGCGGCGTTTCCTGGATCTGACCAGCAAGCAGCCACCAAAAACGCCAAGGGCGCGCGCTCACCGCTCCCACGGCCCACATCCCCCCACCGAACACTTTTCGCCTCACCTCCGACTCCCACACCCAGCTCACGCTTGGCCCCAGCCGGGCCGCCCCGAGCATTGGCCGCACCTGGCCGCCACCCAGCCACCGACCCACCACCCCACAACCAGCGGGCGCAAGGAGCCAGAAGCCCACCACGCCCCAACAAAGCCGCCCCACACATCCACCCGGCCTCACCAGCGCCGCCGACCAGCCCCATCAAGCAGCTCCACGACCGCACACAGCCCTTGGCCACGCTTTACGGCAGGTGGGGGTGCGGACTGGGCGGGCCAGAGCGATCAGCATCCCGCCGCCGCTGTGTCCGCGGTGGCGTTCGGTGCGGCGGCGGGCTTTGGCCGGGTGGGTTAGGCGGCTTTGGGTTCCTCTTCTTCTGTGGGGGTGGTCAGGGCCCATTGGTCGGCGGTGTCGCGGGCCAGCTGGCGGTCTTCGTCGGTCAGGGGGCCGCTGCGTTGGGCGGGGCGGTAGTCGACGGTGCCGCGGGTCAGGTCGGGGCCCATGGTGGTCGCCTCGACCTCGGCGGAGAAGCGCCACTGGTCGTCGCGTTCGTACTGGCGGATGCGCAGGCGGCCGGTGACCAGGATCGGCGTGCCGCGCTGGAGGTCGGACGCGTTGACGTTGTCGGCCAGGCCGCGCCAGCAGTTCACCGTGACGTACAGGGAATCGTCGTCCTGCCATTGGCCGGTCTGGCGGTCGAAGCGGCGGGGCGTGCAGCCCACCCGCAGCGACAGGAAGGGGTGGCCGTTGGCCGTCACGGCGTAGCGGGGCTCGGCCGCTACCCAGCCGG
This sequence comes from Actinomadura sp. NPDC049753, assembly GCF_040674655.1. Lineage (NCBI taxonomy): Bacteria > Bacillati > Actinomycetota > Actinomycetes > Streptosporangiales > Thermomonosporaceae > Actinomadura > Actinomadura sp. NPDC049753. The sequence goes on from NZ_JBFARL010000019.1 coordinate 37,631, forward strand.
TGATGGTGACGTGCGCCTCGTTCATCGCGTCCTCCGTGTGTCTCGCGTACGAGGACAACGGTGGCTCAGACGCGCAGGGCGGTGCCCGGGGTCGCGGAACTGTGGATAACTCAGCCGCGGCCGAGAGCGACGTCGATGTCCCGGCGGAAGCGGGCGTAGACCTCCAGGTCCTCCTCGATGGGGACGATCACCTTCTCGCGCGCGACGCGCTCGATGCCCTGGCGCATGTGCTGCTCCATCTTCTCGCCGTGTCTGGCGGACGACAGCGCGACCATGTTGCGGCACGCGGACGCGGTGAGCCAGCCCATGCCGAGCGTGCAGACGACCAGGATGGCGACGTAGGGGATCAGGCCCGCCTGGCCGATGAGGCCGTCCGGGTCGTCGCCGCCGAGGTCGAGCAGGCCGTAGGCGACGAGGAAGCCGATCCACACGACGCTGAGGGCGGCGACCAGGACCAGGAAGTACTGCCAGGTCTTGACCAGCCACCACCAGCGCGGCACCACGTTGAACGTGGGCAGGGCCTCCTTGAGGGACTCGCCGAGCGCCTCGGGGATCTCGGCGGCGTGGGAGCGGGCCGCGGCGCGGACGGAGCGGCCCCAGTGCGGCGGAAGCTCGGCGGTGACGCCCTCGGCGACGTTCTGGAGCGCGTTGTCCACGTCGCCCTGCTGGGCGCCGATCGGCCCGGTGAAGGCGTTGCGCAGCTCCTCGCGGAGCTCGGTGAGACGCATCCGGCGCAGCGGGTCCGAGCGCAGCCGGGTGACCATGGCGGTGACGGGCCAGCCGATGAAGTCGGCGGCGCGGAGCTCGTAGGCGCTCTCCATGGCCTCGGCGACGGCGGGCGCGCCCGCGGCGTCGGTGAGGGCCTGCAGGAGCTCGGCCTTGCGGCCGTCGTCCACCGTGACGGGCGGTTCGGCGTCGAAGCGGTAGCCGGTGAAACGCTCGGCGGCGCGGTCGACGTCGGCCGACAGCCGCTCGGTGCGGGCGCGGCGTGCGGCGACGGTGTCGACGAGGGTGTCGCGGAAGCCGTGCACGCCGTCCTCGGCGACCGCGGAGGTGGTGACGATCCGCGGGTCGGCGAGCCCCTCGGCCTCCAGCAGGCGGCGCAGGTCGGCGACGCAGTCGTCGATCTCGTGGGGGGCGAGCCGGTCGACCTGGTTGAGGACGATCAGGGTGACGCCGGCGTGCCGGGCGAACGGGACGATGTAGTTGCGGTGCAGGGCGGCGTCGGCGTACTTCTGCGGGTCGACGACCCAGACCAGCAGGTCGGCGATGGTGACGAACCGGTCGACCTCGGCGCGGTGCATCGCCTGGATCGAGTCGTGGTCGGGCAGGTCGATCAGGACGAGGCCCTGCAGGGTGGCGTCGGCGCGCTCCAGGTCGAGGGCGCTGGCGCGGGCGTAGCGGTGGCGCTTGTCGACGTCGAGCCAGTCGAGGAGGGGGCCCGCGCCGTCCAGCCCCCAGACGCACGCGTGGGCCTTGGACGTCATCGGGCGGCGCATCCCCGTGGGCGACAGTTCGAGCCCGCAGATGGCGTTGAACAGGGAGGACTTGCCGCTGCCCGTGCCGCCCGCGAGGGTGACGACGGTGTGGTCGCCCGACAGCCGCAGCCGCTGGCCGGCGCGCCGCAGCAGCGCTCCGGCGTCGTCCAGGACGGGCTGGTCGAGCCGTCCGAGGCCCGCCTGGACGAGCCGGTCGAGCCCGTCGAGGCGCTCGACCAGCCCGGGCGGGCCGGCGGGCTCGGCGGAGGGACCGGCTTCGGGCATGTCGGGGAGCGGGGTCTCGCCGGTTCCCGCCGGGGAGTTCGCGGGGATGGCCGAGGTGGTCATCGGGCAACCTCGAGGTTGTAGGTGGCCTGGTACAGCTGGACGGGGACGGTCTCGTCGGGGATGCCGGCGGAGTCGAGCACCTGCCCGAAGCGGATGGCCTCCTCGTCGAACAGCATCCCGATGCGGCTGCGCAGGTCGGCGCGGGCCTTGGCGCCCATGCCGCGCAGGGACTCGGCGCCGAACAGGGCCTTCAGCAGCCGCTGCGGGACGGCGCTGTTGCCGCCCTCCACGGCCACGTCGGACGTCCCGTACCCGAGCAGGCCGATGGTCAGGACGAGCGAGACCGCCTCGGTGTCGAACGAGACCAGCTTCGCGACCGAGCGCTTGGTGACGCCCTGGGTGCGGATCAGCTCCTGGACGTGGTCCTGCCAGGCGCTGACGGCCCGGGTGACGCGCCGCGACAGCTCCGGGGAGACGTGCCCGAGGCCGGCGTCGGCGCCGGCGAGCACCTGGGCGCCCGCCGGGTGCTCGCGCCAGCGGGCCATGACCTGCTCCGCGCCGTGCTCGGCGGACGCCATGATGAGCGATTCGAGGCCGCTGCGCAGCGCCGCCTTGAGGGCGCGCACGCGGGCCGGGCTGCGGTGGCGGCGGCTGGCGGCGCGGCCGCGCCGGGACCGCTGGACGTGCAGGGCGCGCAGCAGGTCGCCGGTGCCGGCGAAGTCCTGCCAGCGGGCCAGCACCTCGCCGCGCAGCAGCGAGCCGTTGCGGGTGGCCTCGTCCAGCTCGGCAAGGGCGGTGCCGTACCCGGCCTCGACCTCCCTGGCGAGCTCGGTGCGCCGCTCGACCTGCGCCTCGACGTGCCGGGCGAGCTCGGGGACGCGGGTGCGGAAGCTGTCCAGGACGGCGGCGAGGGTGTCGCTGACGACGATCTCGCGGTCCTCGGCGTCCTCGGCGACGCCGGTCAGCCAGTCGCGGATGTCCTCGACGGTCTCCTCGGGGAGGCGGCTCTCCTCGATCCGGGTCTCGGGGATGGTGAAGCGGCGCGCGTCGCCGACCTCGTGCTCGTCCAGCATCTCGGCGAAGTGCTCGACGATCTCGCCGCCGCCGGCGCCCGCGCCCTGCGGGACGCGTGACAGCACGACGCCGATCGTGGCGCCGTTCTCCTTGGCGCGCTGGAGCATCTGCCAGACCTGGGCGTCGGCGTACCGGGCGGCGGTGGTGACGCACAGCCACAGGTCGGCGGCGGCCATCAGCTTGGTCGCGAACTCGTAGTGGTCTTCGAAGACGGAGTCGAAGTCGGGGCTGTCGAGCAGGGCGAGCCCGGGGGGCAGGACGTCGCTGGCGATGATGACCAGCTGGTCGCCCGCGATGGCGTCGGGCGCGGGGCCGCGGACCCGTCCCATGCCGGGCAGCATCGGCCCCTCCATGAACCACCGCACGTGGTCGGGGTGGCAGACGAGGATCGGGCTGCTGGTGGTGGGGCGCAGCACGCCGGTCGCGCTGACGCGGGCGCCGACGAGCGTGTTGACCAGGGTGGACTTGCCCGCGCCGGTGGAGCCGCCGAGCACCACGAGCATGGGGGCGCCGGACGCCTGGACGCGCGGCAGGACGTAGTCGACGAGCTGGGCGCGCAGTTCGTCGCGGGCCTCGCGGGCCTGTTCGACGCCGGGGACGTCCAGCAGGAGGTCGAACGCGCCGAGCTGTTCGCGCAGCGCGGTCAGGGCGCGGACCAGCTCGCCCCGGTTGACGGTCGCCCCGGCCTTGGGGGCGCGTCGCCGTCCGCGCCTGGGCTTGGCCTCGGCCTTCTCGCCGCTTCCGGTCTCGTCGTCGGTCGCCTCGCCCTCGGGAGCCGCGGCGTCGTCGTCCGCGCCCTTCTTCGAGGCCTGCTTCCCGGCCGCCGTGCCGCGGCCTTCCGGGTCCTTCCCGGACGCGTCGTCGCCGCCCGTGGTCTCGCCGGACGCCGCGGTCTCGTCGGGGGCGGGCTCGCCGGCCCGGCCCGAGCCGGCGCCGGCCTCCTCGTCGTGGACCGTGCTCTGCTCTGCGGGGGGTGTCACGGATCCCGTCCCAAGTCCGCTCGAATCATGTCGATCTCTCGTGCCACGTTGACCACGTCGCCCACGACCACGATCGCCGGGGGCCGGACATCTCCGGCGGCCATCGCGTCGGCCACCGTGCCCAGCGTCGCCGTCAGCGCCCGCTGGCCGGGAAGGGTGCCGTCCTGCACCACGGCCACCGGCGTTCCGGACGACCGACCATAGCGCATGAGGGCCGCCGCGATGAGCGCCATCCGCTCCACCGCCATGAGCAGGACGATCGTGCCGTTCGCGCGGGCCAGCGCCTCCCAGTCGACGGTCGAGTCGGGGTGCCCGGGAGGGACGTGCGCGGAGACGACGTGGAACTCCTGCGAGACGCCCCGGTGGGTGACCGGGATGCCCGCGGCCGACGGAACGGCGACCGCGCTGGTGATGCCGGGGACGACCGTGACGGGGACGCCGTGGCGGGCGCAGTACAGGGCCTCCTCGCCGCCGCGCCCGAACACGAACGGGTCGCCGCCCTTGAGCCGGACGACGAAGCGGCCCCGCCGCGCGTGCTCGACCAGGTACTCGTTGATGCGGTCCTGGGTGACCGTCCGGCCGTAGGGGATCTTGGCGGCGTCGATGACCTCGACGTCGGCGGCGAGCTCGTCCAGCAGCCCGCCGGGGGCGAGGCGGTCGGTGACGACGACGTCGGCCATGGCGAGCAGCTGCCGCCCGCGCACGGTGATCAGGCCCGGGTCGCCCGGCCCGCCGCCGACGAGCGCGACGCCCGCGGGCTTGCCGCGGGAGTGCCGGGACTCCAGGGCGCCGTCGCGCAGGCCCTCCACCACCGCGTCGCGGATGCCGGCGGCGCGGCGCGGGTCGCCGCCGAGCAGCACCCCGACGGTCGCGTCGCCCGCGTGGCCGCTGGCGGGCGTCCAGGCCGGGGACGACTCGGCGTCGTCGGCCCGGACGGACCAGATCCGCGCGGCCTCGGCCTCCGCCACCACGTCGCCGTTGACCTTGGCGTCGTCGGTGACGGCCTGCACCAGCCAGGCGCCCGCGCAGTCGCCGCGCCGGTAGCCCCGCCGGTGCCAGGTGATCCGGCCGCGCTCGGCGAGGCCCTCCAGGGTGGCGGTGAGCGAGGGGGACACGAGGACCACCTCGGCGCCCGCGTCCAGCAGGGCGGGCACGCGGCGCTGGGCGACCCGCCCTCCGCCGACGACGAGGACGCGTCGCCCGCCGAGTCGCAGGCCTAGCAGGTACGGGGGCACGGTGGATCTCTCGGACGCGGGTGGCGGACGGTCTCTTTGTGGAACAAAGGTACTCGGCTCGGGGAGTCCGTGGAGAGGGGCCTCGCCCGTTCGATAGCCGAGCGTGACTTCTTCCGTGATCGCGCCGTTACGGCCGCCCGGCGTCCTTCTCGCTCACTCCGGCGGAGTCGAACGTGGCGACCTCGCGCAGGACCCGCGCCGCGCCCTGGACCAGTGGCAACGCCAGGAGGGCGCCGGTCCCCTCGCCGAGCCGCAGCTCCAGGTCGACCAGCGGCCGCAGGCCGAGGGTCTCGACGGCGGCGCCGTGGCCGGGCTCGGCGGAGCGGTGCCCGGCGACGCACGCGCCGAGGGCGTCCGGGCACAGCGCGGCGGCGGCCAGTGCGGCCGCTCCGGCGATCACGCCGTCGAGCACGACGGGGACGCGCAGGGCGGCCGCGCCGAGGACGAACCCGGCGATCGCGGCGTGCTCCAGCCCGCCGACCGCAGCGAGGACCTCCATCGGCGCCCTGCCGTGCCCTTCCGGCAGGGCGTGCCGGTCCAGGGCGGCGCGCACCACCTCGACCTTGTGAGCGTGGGTGGCGTCGTCGATGCCGGTCCCCCTGCCGGTGACCCGCTCGGGGGGCAGGCCGGTGAACGCGGCGATCAGCGCGGCGGACGCGGTGGTGTTGGCGATCCCCATGTCCCCGGTGAGCAGGCACCGGGCGCCCTGCCCGTGGAGGTCGCGGGCGATCTCGATGCCCGTCTCGACGGCGCGCCGGGCCTGCTCGGCGGTCATCGCGGGCCCGGCCGTCATATCGGCGGTGCCCGGAGCGATCTTGCGGCGGAGCAGGCCTGGGGCCTCCTCCAGCTCGGCGGCGACGCCGATGTCGACCACCGTGACGGCGGCGCCGACCTGGGCGGCGAACGCGTTGACGACGGCGCCGCCCGCCAGGAAGTTGGCCACCATCTGCGCCGTGACCTCCTGCGGCCACGGGGTGACGCCCTGGGCGTGGACACCGTGGTCGGCGGCGAACACGGCGACGGCGGCGGGCTCGGGCAGAGGCGGCGGGCACTGCCCGGCGAGCCCGGCGAGGCGGATCGACACCTCTTCCAGGACGCCGAGGGAGCCGGGCGGCTTGGTGAGCCGGGCCTGCAGGTCGCGGGCGTCCCGCATGGCCGTCCCGTCCAGGGGGGCGATGGAGGCGACGGTCTCCTCGATCAGGTTCATGGTGTCCTTTCGGGGGGTCAGATGCCCAGCTCGCCGAGCACGTCCAGGAGCCGGTCGTTGGACGGACGGTCGCGCACGGCGATCCGCAGCCAGTCTGGGCCGAGCCCCGGGAAGGTGTCTCCGCGCCTGACGGCGTAGCCGCGCTGCCTGAGCAGGGCCCTGATGCCCAGGGCGTCCGGCAGGCGGACGCACACGAACGACGCGCGCGCCTCCGGCACGACGTACAGGCCCCGTGCCGACAGCTCCCCGGCCAGCCGGTCGCGTTCGGCGGCGAGCTCGACGGCCCACGCCTCGCCCTCGGCGACGGCCTCGGGGGTGGAGCACGCCTCGACGGCGGCGAGCGCGGGCGTGGACACCGCCCACAGCGGCTGCGCCTCCGCCAGCCGTCCGATCAGGTGGGGATCGGCCAGGACGTACCCGGCGCGCAGCCCCGCGAGCCCCCACGTCTTGGTCAGGGAGCGGATCACCACCACTCCCGGGGGCAGCCGGGCGGCGAGGCTCTCCGGTTCCCCCGGGACGCAGTCCATGAACGCCTCGTCGACCACGACCGTCCGTCCGGGCGCGGCCAGGGCGGCGAGCGCGGCGGCCGGGTGCAGGACCGAGGTCGGGTTGGTCGGATTGCCGATCACGACGAGGTCGGCGCCGTCCGGGACCGCCCGCGGGCCGAGGGTGAAGTCCTTCTCCAGGATCACCCGCTCCACCTCGTGCCCGGCGGCCCGCAGCGCCGCCTCCGGCTCGGTGAACTGGGGGTGCACCACCACGGCCCGGCGCGGGGTCAGCACCCGGGCGAGCAGCACGAACGCCTCCGCGGCCCCCGCGGTGAGGAGCACCTCCTCGACGGACCTCCCGTGCCGCGCGGCTACCGCCTTGCGGGCCGGGCGGGGGTCGGGGTAGGCGGCGAGGCCGTCGACGGACGCGCGGATCCGCTCGGCGAGCCACGCGGGGGGCGTGCCGGTGCGGACGTTCACGGCGAAGTCGGCGAGGCCGTCGCCGACCTCGGTGTCGCCGTGGTGGCGGAGGTCGATCTCGGCGGGCCCGGTCACGGCCGCTCCGCCTCGTGGTAGAGCAGCGCGTTGGCGGCGGCGGCCGCGACCGCCGACCCGCCCTTCTCCGAGACGTTGCTGAGCTGCGGCAGCCCGCTCGCGCGCAGGGCCTCCTTGGCCTCGCAGGCGCCGACGAAGCCCGCCGGCACCCCGATCACCAGGGCGGGGCTCACCCGGCGGGCGACGATCTCGAAGATCGCCTCGGGGGCGGAGCCGACCACCCAGACCGCGCCCGGCCCCACCTCCGAGTACGACAGCCGGACGGCCGCGGCCGACCGGGTGATGCCGGCGGCGCGCGCCATCCGCGCGGCGGCCGGGTCGGCGGCGTGGCAGACCGCCTCGCGGGCGCTGATCCCGGCGGCGGCCATGCCCTCGTCGGTGACGATCGGAGCCCCGGCGCGCAGCGCGGCCCAGCCCTGGGCGAGGGACTCCTCGGTGGTCACCAGGTCCACCGCGTACTCCAGGTCGGCGGTGGCGTGGATCACCCGCTCGGCCACCGCCCGCCACAGCGGCGGCATCGGGGACAGGTCGACGCGGGACCGGAGGACCTCATACGAGCGCACCTCGATCGGGTGGGGCCGGCGGACGGTCAACTGCGCTCCTCCACAACTCCGGGCAACGCGGGGATGGTCTCGATGGGGCGGCCCGTCCGGGACGGCCGCTCCCCGGGGGTGCGGGCGTCGCGCTCGCCCCAGACGACGATCACTGGCTCCGGGGCCTCGCCCCGCGGGGTCAGCGGGGCGGCCTGGAGCCGGACGGCGTCGGCGGCGAAGCCCTGCCCGCCCAGTTCGTCCAGTATGGCCTGAGCCTCGCCGGCCGTGGCGAGGACGACGATCCGGGACGGGCGGAGCTCCGCGCAGACCCGCACGGCCTCCGGCCCGCCGCGTCCGAGGAAGACGGCGTCGGGCCGCGGAAGGTGCTCGGCGCTGGACCGGACATCGCCGGACGCCATCGCGACCTTGACCCCGTGCAGGCGGACGTTCTCCCGCACCCGGGCGCAGGCGGAATGGTCGCGGTCGACGGCGACGACGGCGGCGCCGAAGCGGGCGCACTCGATGCCGACCGAGCCGTCGCCGGACTCCACGTCCCACACCATGTCGCCGACCCTCGGGCCGAGCTTGGCCAGGACGAAGGCGCGCACGTCGGGGCGCGGGCCGGGCCCGTCGCCGAAGGCCTCTGCCGGGAGCGCCCATCCGGCGGGGGCGGGCACGGGCCCGGAGACCCAGCTCGCTTCTCCCAGCGCGTGGCGGTTGTCCAGGACGAGCACGACCTCGGGGTCGTTCCACGGGCGAGTGGTCGCCTCCGCCGGACGGACGTAGACGATCCGCTCCTTGGGTCCGCCCAGGTCCTCGCAGACCACGAACGAGCGCGGCGTGACGGGGAACAGCGCCCGCGCCAGTTCGGACGGTCCCGCGCCCGGCTCCGTCAGGACGGCCACTTTCGGGTGGGCGCGGCATGCGTTGACGGCCTGTCTCAGATGCCCGTCCTTGGCGGAGACGACCAGAGCGTCGTCCCAGGGCAGTCCTGCTTGGGAGAAGGCACGCGCTACCAGGGTCGTCGCGGGGAACGTCTCTGGCGCGTGGCCCTGTTCGAGCAGTTCGCGGACGACTCCGAAGTAGCCGGGGTCGCCGTTCACGACGAGGACGACGTCCTCCTTGGAGACATCGACGCCCTCCAGCGCCTCGGCGAACTCCGTGGTGGCGACCGTACGCGTGTCCGTCGCCGTGGGCAGCCCGTCCAGGTGACCTGGGGCTCCTATGACCAGCGTGGCACCTTCCAGAGCCGCCTTGGCCTCCTCCGAGAGGGGCGACCCGTCGCGGCCGACGACCGTCAGCATCGCTATCGGGCCATCCGCCCGTACATGCCGACCATGCGCTCCCCCGTCGCGTCCAGGAGCACCACCTGCGCCGCGACCGGACTGGCCGCGGACCCCGACGCCTCGGCGGCGAGGCGTTCGAGCCCCCCGGCCGTCCTACGGCACAGCTCGCGCCCGCAGGGGCCGAGCCTGCCCGCGGCGTCCCACAGCCCGTAGACGTCCTGGACGGCCGGGGCCTGCGCCACCCGGCCGGCCAGGGCGGGACCGCAGTCCATGTCCAGCGTGATCGATTCCAGCAGGCCCGCGGCGCCGCCGAGGAAGGCGGCCTGGTCCTCCATGCGGGCGACCAGGACGACCTGTGCGAGCCCGTCCTTGACCGCCTCCCGCAGCCGGTCGGCCGCGATCGGGCCGAAGCACCCGTCCGGCAGGTTCGGCAGCATCCGGCGCGCGGCCTCCCGCGCGCCGTCCCCGTACATCACGAGCGTCTTCTCCGCAGCGGTCACCTGTGCCGTCCCTCCTGGTCGTCGGCGACGAGCCTCCCGGAGGCGCCGTCGGCGCGGCGCCACGGCACGCCGACGAGCGGCGGATCGGCCGCGGCCGCACGGCGCCGGCCGCCCACAGAATAGGCTGTCGCGGTGAGCTACCAGCGCCTGTCCCCGGACGAGCGGCGCGCCCAGATCCTGGACGTCGCGCGCCGGATGTTCACCGAGCTGCCGTACGCCGAGGTGTCCACGGCCGCGATCGCGCGGGAGACCGGCGTGCAGCGCGGCCTGATCCACTACTACTTCGGGACGAAGCGGGAGCTGTTCCTCAAGGTCGTCCAGGGGCTGACGGCCTCGGCCGCGATGCAGGCCCCGCCGCCGGACGAGCGGCTGGCGCTGCCCGAGGCGGTCGACCTGCTCGTCAACCTGTTCCTCGACACCGCCGAGCGCAACGCGACCACGTGGTTCGCCGCGCTCGACGCCGAGGGGTTCGGGCAGGACCCCGAACTCCTGCGCATCGTCAACCGGTTCCGGGACGAGACGGTCGAGCACATGCTGGCCGTGCTGCGGGTGGCCGAGCCGACCGAGACGCTGCGGGCCGTGCTGCGGGCCTACTCCGGGCTCGCGGACGCGGCGACGCGCCAGTGGCTCCAGGAGAAGACCCTCGACCGCGACCAGGTGCGCACGCTGCTCACCCGCTCGCTGCTCGCGCTGGTCAGCGACATCGGTCCCGCCCTGGAGAAGCCCCGGGAGGACCGGCCGCGGGCCGGCGCGGGCTAGCCGCGAGGCGTCTCGACGGTCCCCGGGACGGCGAACCAGACGGCCTTGCCGCGGACGGGCGGCCCGAGGCGGGAGAGGGTCCGCCGCAGGCCCCAGCGTCCGCAGGACAGCTCGTGGACGATGCTGAGCCCGCGCCCGCAGTCGCCGGACGTCCAGGAGTACCCGGGCAGGCCGACGTCGCCGTAGGTGTCGAAGACGGCGCACCGCAGTTCGCCCGCCGTCCCGTCGCCCATGTAGAGCCACAGCTCGTGCGGGCCGTGCTCGCCGGCGTGCTGGTGGGCGTTGGTGGCCAGCTCGCTCACCATGAGCCGGGCGTCGGCCGCCCCGTCCGGCGGGACGCCGAGGGAGGCGAGGGCGTCGCGCAGGACGCGGCGGGCGTACCCGGCGCCTCCGGGGCCGCCCGGCAGGGCCCACACCCAGCCGGGCACGCCGTCGCGCCGGGCCGGGTCGCGGCCCGCCATGGCGTCGGCCATGGTCTCCGCCGTCAGATCGGCTGGCGTGGTCTTCACGGTTCCTCCCGCGGTACTGGTGCGAATGCGAAGGGCGGGCGGGGCGACCGGTCGTCACTCTCGGTTGACGACCGATCACGGATCCAAGAGTCTCCTGAGATTCTCACAAACGCAACACCCTTCATGGAATTGCTCTGACCTTCCTGCCGGGTTCGTCAATCGCGTTGTGACGGGCGCCGGGAGTGATAAAGACTCCACTCCCATGACCTACCGCCCCACCGTCCGTGGCCGACGTCTCGCCAGGGAGCTCCGCAAGCTGCGCGAGGAGCAGGGCCTGACACTGCAGGAAGTGGCGGACCGGCTCGACTGGTCGAGAGCCACCGTCTCCCGCCTGGAAACCAGCCAGACCCGCCCCAAACCCGGCGACATCGCCGACATCCTCGACCTGTACGGCGTGCCGAGCCCGGACCGCGACGCGCTCATCACCCTGGCCCGGCAGGCCGGTCAGCGCGGCTGGTGGACCGCCTACCAGGACGTCTTCGCGGGCAGCTATGTCGCACTGGAGGACGAGGCCTCGCACATCCGCACCTGGGACCCGCAGCTCGTCCACGGCCTGCTGCAGACCGAGGACTACTCCCGCGCGGTGATCACCGCGGGCCGGCTGCTGCCCTCGGAGGAGGAGATCGAGCGCCGCATCGCCGCCCGCAAGATCCGCCAGGCGCTGCTGGACCGCGCCGACGCGCCGCGCCTGGAGGTGATCTTCGACGAGGCGGTGCTGCACCGCCCGATCGGCGGCGAGGAGGTGATGCGGGCCCAGCTGAACGTCCTCGCCACCGCCGCGGAGATCCGCCCATCCGTGACCATCCAGGTACTCCCCTACACAGCAGCGGCGCATGCGGGCTTGGACGGACGTTTCACCATATTGTCGTATCCGGACCCCGCAGACCCCGATATCGCCTACGTCGAGGGCACTATGGGCGACGTTTACCTTGAGAGCGCCGAGGAAATAGCAAAACATAGGGATCGCTTCGAACGCATCGCGAAGCGAGCCCTGTCCCCCGAGGAGTCCGCGCACCTCATAGCCAAGGCAGCAAGGAGCAGCCTGTGACCCACCTCCAGCGCGAACTCACCCTGGCCGTCTGGCGCAAGTCGTCCCGCAGCGGAAGCGGAGACCAGTGCGTCGAGATGGCGGCCCTGTCCAGCGACCTGCGCGCGGTGCGCGACTCGAAAGACCCCTCCGGGCCGGCCCTGGTGCTGACACCGGCCGCCTGGCGGGGCCTGCTGGACGGGATCAAGGAGAGCTAGCGACCGGTCGACGGGGCCGCGGCGAGGTTCGCCGCGGCCCCGTCGCCGTATCTTCCCGGCCCCGCGCGCCGGCCCCGGCCACCCCTTCCGAGAAACTAGAACGTGTTCTAGTATCGCCGGTGCGTCGACTACCGGAGGGTGCAACGTGACCGCGGAACTCAAGCTCGGCATCAACGTCGGCTACTGGCAGCGCGACCCCGACGACCAGACCGAGACGGTCCTGGCCGCCGAGCGCTGCGGCTACGACTCGGTGTTCACCGCCGAGGCGTACGGCTCGGACGCGTTCACCACGCTGGCCTGGTACGGCGCCCGCACGTCCCGGATCAAGCTGGGCACGGCCGTCGTCCAGATGTCGGCGCGGACCCCGGCCGCCACCGCGATGCACGCGCTCACCCTGGACGCGCTGTCGGGCGGCCGCGTGATCCTCGGGCTCGGCGCGTCCGGCCCGCAGGTCGTGGAGGGCTGGTACGGGCAGCCGTTCCCGAAGCCGCTCGCCCGCACCCGCGAGTACCTCGACATCGTCCGGCAGGTGTGGCGCCGCGAGGAGCCGGTGACCAGCGAGGGCCCGCACTATCCGCTGCCGTACCCCGGCGGGTCGGGCCTCGGCAAGCCGCTGAAGTCGATCGCCCACCCCGTGCGCCCGGAGATCCCCGTCTACCTCGGCGCGGAGGGCCCGAAGAACGTCGCGCTGTCGGCCGAGGTCGCACAGGGCTGGCTGCCGCTTTTCGTCGACCCCGAGCAGATCGAGCCCGTCTTCGGCGGGTCGCTGGCCGGGCGCCCGGACGGCTTCGAGATCGCCGCGACCGTCACCACGATCGTCACCGACGATCTGGCGTCCGCGCTGGAGTTCGCCAAGATCCCCCTCGCCTTCTACATCGGCGGGATGGGCGCCAAGGACCGCAACTTCCACCTCGACCTGATCGGCCGGCTCGGCTACGCGGAGGAGGCGGGACGCGTCCAGGAGCTGTTCCTGAGCGGCCGCCGGGACGAGGCGATCAAGGCCGTCCCGGACGCGCTGGCCGACGCGATCTCGCTCCTCGGCCCGCTCGGACGGATCAAGGAGAGGCTGCGGCTGTGGCGCGACAGCCCGGTCACCACCCTGCTGATCGCCGGGGTGAGGGACGAGCCGACGCTGCGCGCCATCAAGGAGATGGCCGACTCCTGAGAGACCGACGACACATGATCGCGCGGAATGGAGGCAGGGCCCCGGGTGCTGCACGGTAGGCACCCAGGAGACACGCAGACTGGAGATGGGACGCACGATGTCCACGCAGGACGCCGCCCGGCTTCTCGTCAGGACCCTTGAGGCGGAGGGCGTCGAGTACGTCTTCGGCATCCCGGGTGAGGAGAACATCCATTTCGTCGACGCGCTGAACGACTCGCCCATCCGCTACGTCCTCGTCCGGCACGAGCAGGGCGCCGCGTTCATGGCGGAGATCTACGGCCGGCTCACCGGGAAGGCGGGCGTGGCCTCCGCCACGCTCGGCCCCGGCGCGATCAACCTCCAGCTCGGGGTCGCGGACGCCACCACCAACAGCACGCCCGTCGTCGCGATCTCCGCCCAGGTCGGCCTGGACCGGATCTACAAGGAGTCGCACCAGATCGTCGACCTGGTGTCCCTGTTCCGCCCGATCACCAAGTGGTCGGAGCTGGCCCCGCGGGCGGAGGCGCTGCCCGAGATGGTGCGCAAGGCGTTCAAGACGGCGCAGACCGAGCGTCCCGGCGCCGTCTACCTGGCGATCCCGGAGGACGTCGAGTCGGCCGAGGTGTCCGCCGACCTCGGGCCCCTGCCGGTGAACGTCGTGCGCCCGCAGGAGCCGTCCGCGTCCCAGATCGCCCGCGCCGCCGACGTGATCGCGCTCGCCCGGCAGCCGATCGTCCTGGCGGGCCACGGCGCCACCCGGGCCCGCGCGAGCGACGCCCTGGTGTACTTCTCCGAGCGCCTCGGCCTGCCGGTCGCCACCACCTTCAACGGCAAGGGCGTCTTCCCCGACGACCACCGCAACGCCCTCGGCGCGGTCGGCTTCATGCGCCACGACCACGTCAACTTCGGCTTCGACGAGGCGGACGTGCTGATCGCCGTCGGCTACGAGCTCCAGGAGTTCGACCCCGTCAAGATCAACCCGAACGCGGACAAGAAGATCATCCACATCCACCAGTCGCCCGCCGAGGTGGACGACCACTACCCGGTCGAGGTCGGCATCCAGGGGGACGTGTCCCGGTCGCTGCGCGCCCTCGCCGACTCGGTCCACCGCCGCTTCGACGTGAACGGGACAGACCGTCCTCCAGCCCCCGCCCACCACCAGCCAACGGACGAGCTCCGCTCGACCGGCCAGAAGATCCGCCGGATGCTCCAGGAGGAGCTGGCCGAGGGCGCGACCGAGGACGGCTACCCGCTCTCCCCCCGCCGCATCGTCGCCGACGTCCGCGCCGCGATGGGCCGCGGCGACATCGTCCTGGCCGACACCGGCGCGGTGAAGATGTGGATGGCGCGCATGTATCCGACCTACGAGCCGAACACGCTGCTGGTCTCCAACGGCCTGTCCTCGATGGGCTTCTCCGTCCCCGGCGCGATCGCCGCCAAGCTCGCGCACCCGAACCGCAAGGTCCTGGCCGCGACGGGGGACGGCGCGTTCCTGATGAACTCCCAGGAGCTGGAGACGGCCGTCCGCGAGAACATCCCCATCACCGTGCTGATCTGGGACGACTCCGCCTACGGGCTGATCGAGTGGAAGATGGACCTCGAGCTCGGGCGCAGCTCGAACATCCGGTTCGGCAACCCCGACTTCGTCCGGTACGCCGAGAGCTTCGGCGCCCGCGGCTACCGCGTCGAGTCGGCCGCCGAGCTGCTGCCCACTCTGCGCAAGGCCCTGGCCGAGGACGCCGTCTCCGTCGTCGCCGTCCCGGTCGACTACTCCCACAACCTGCGGCTGACCGACAAGCTCGGCGACCTCACCGACCCGTTCTGACGCCGCACGGCGCGGCCGGTCAGACGCGGCAGATGATCTCGCCGTGGGTGACGGAGTACCAGCCGTCCTCGGCCGCCGCCCACGCCTTCCAGCCCTCGTAGACGCGCTGGAGCTCGGCGCGGGTGGCGTGGCCTCCGGCGACGGCGTGGTCGGCGACCGATGACCTGATCAGGCGGCCGCCCCAGGACTCGCTCCACCACTCGCGCTCCTGCGGGGTGGCGTAGCACCAGGCCGACGCGGACGCGGTGACGTCGGTGAACCCGGCGGCGCGCGCCCAGGAGACGAGGCGGCGGCCGGCGTCGGGCTCGCCGCCGTTGCCGCGCGCGACCTTGTAGTAGATCGGCAGCCAGGCGTCCATGCCCGGCGGGTCCGGGTACCAGGCCATGGTGCCGAAGTCGGCCTCGCGCACGGCGACGATCCCCCCGGGCCTCGCCACGCGGCGCATTTCCCGCAGCGCCTGGACGGGATCGCCGACGTGCTGCAGGACCTGGTGCGCGTGGACGACGTCGAACGTGCCGTCGGGATGCTCCAGGGCGTGGACGTCGGCCACCGCGAACTCGACGTTGTCCAGCGAGGCGGTGTTCCTGCGGGCCTCGTCCAGGACGGCCTCGGCCGAGTCGGCGGCGACCACGCGGCCCGGCGCGACGCGTTCGGCGATCCCGGCGGTGATGGTGCCCGGCCCGCACCCGACGTCCAGCACCGACAGGCCCGGACGCAGGTGCTCGATCAGATGGGCGGCGGAGTTCTCGACCGTGCGCCACTGGTGCGCGCTGAGGACGCTCTCGTGGTGGCCGTGGGTGTAGGTCGCCTTCGCGGTCATAGGGATCACCTCTCTGTGTCCGGCGTCCCCCCACCGTACGACCGCTTCTCAGATTTTGAGAAATGTGTATCAATATATGAGACCACGCGACATGAGAAAAGGGATCGGGGCATCGGCCCCGATCCCTTTCCCGGGTGGGTGTGCGTCAGGCCGCCACGGCGACGCGGCGGACGGGGAGGGGCTGCGGACGCATCGGCAGGGCCTCGACCGCCGCGAGCGGGGGCGCGGTCTCGGCGTAGCCGTTCAGCGTCGCATGGGAGAGCTCGGTGAGCCACGGCTCGACGACGGTCCGCTCGGCGGGCCCGTCCAGCCGCGGCTGGGTGAGATGGAACGTGCCGGTCGCTGCGCTCACTGCCAACGCCCCTTCCTTCGCCCGGTGGGTCCGCGCCTGTGCGAGCGCCACCGTCCGTCACATACCCCTAGGTACGTCGTTGAAAGCGATCTGGTTCGACATCTGTTCCCGGTGTCTCCCAAATCACAAGGTCAACGCTACGCGGAGGGTCTGACATTCTCGAACCCTTATTCGATCTAGTCGGGGCGCGGGGCGGGGCCTGCGGTCACGGAGCGCAACAGCGGACGGCTCAGCGCGCTCGCGCCGAGGACGCCGCCGAAGCCGAGGACGACGAACCCCGCGAGCCCGGCCAGGCCGGAGAGCCCGACCCCCTGGGCGAACGGCAGCCCGAAGAGGAGGCCGGTCAGCAGCGAGCCGCCGCCCATGACGGCGAGAGGGATCAGCGTCTCCTGGCGGCGCGCCCGGTCCAGGACGGACAGGGGCGTGCCCGCCAGGCGCAGCATCGCGTACGTCCGCCTGCGGTCCAGGACGGCGGACGCCCCGGTGATGCCCGCGCTGGTGATCCCCACCAGGAACGAGACGGCGAGGACGACCATCGCGCCGGTGCGCAGGTCGGCCACCAGGAAGTCGCCGGTCACCTCGTCGTCGGCCGGCGTTGTGGCGGCCTTGCCCGGGACGAGCCCGGTCAGCGCCGTGCGGGCCCGGTCGACGGCGGCGGGCCCGCCGCGGACGGTGACCGTCACGACGCCGGTCGCGGTGGCGGGGGCGCCGGGGGCCGACGGGAGGTCCCCGGTCTCGATCCGGCGCACCGACACTCCCGCGTCGAGACCGGCGAGCCTGCCCTCTGCCTGCTCGGCGACGGCGGCGGACCGCTCGTACGGGACGGCCAGTCTCAGCTCGTCCCGCGGCTCACCGGCGGACGGGTGCGCGTTCAGCAGGGCGAGGAACCCGGCGACGAAGCCGGTCAGCGCGACGCCGGCGACCGTCCGCCAGGCCGAGCGCGGGTCGTCCACGAGGCGGCGCCCGGCCAGCAGCCGGGCCGGGCCGCGCGCCGTGCCGACCGCCACGCGGCCGATGATCGCCACCACCCACGGGCCCGCGAAGTTGATCGCGAGGAAGGCCAGGACGAGGAAGACCATCAGGACGATCATCCCCGCCCGGCCCATGTCGATCAGGCCGCCGCCCACCGCCCCGAAGGCGGTCACGACGGCGAGCAGCGCGGCGATCCGGACGGCCCGCATGCCGGGCGGGGTCTCCCGGCGCGCGACGCCGAGGGGGCTGACGACGACGCGGCGCAGGCCGGCGACGGCGCTGGCGCCGACGAGCACGGGCACCGCCGCGAGCAGGCCCGCGAGGACGGGCGGGCCCGGCCACAGGTCGCCGGCGAACCAGCCGCCGCCCGCGATCGTGACCCGGGTGAGCGGCGGGACCGCCGCCGCGTAGAGCACGAGCCCGGCCGCCGCGCCCGCGGCGGCCGTCAGCACGGCCTCGGTCGCGGTGATCGCGACGACCTGGCCGGGCGTGGCGCCGACCAGCCGCAGCGCCGCGAGCCTGCCGTCGCGGCGGGCCACGGTGAGCCGGGCCGCGGCGCCGCCGAACACCAGCAGCGGAACGACCATCAGCACCGACGCCAGGCCCGCCAGCAGCAGGTAGACGCCCGCAGACCAGGACGCGCCGGTCGCGAACCGGTAGATGCGCGACGGGCCGCCGGTCGTCCCGAGATGCTCGACGGCGTCCCGGCCGGCGGTCATGGCGGGATCGTCCGGGGCGCGCCCGACCACCGCGACGAGCTCTCCGGGGTGGACGAGCGCGCCGCGTCCGAGGGTTCCCGCCCGGGACGGGAACCGCCGGGCGAGCCGGTCGGCGGGCAGGTCCCGCATCAGGCGGGCCAGGGCGGGCGACGTCCACACCTCACCCGGCTTCGGGAACCGGGGCATTCCGGGCGGGACGGGGGCGTCGCCCTTCAGCGCGGCCAGGTCGACGACCGTGATCGGCTTGCCCCGGACGTAGTCGGTCGACAGCGCCTCGATCATGGAGGGGTTCGCGGCCGGCTTCCCCGGATGCCGCCAGGCGTCGGCGTGCGCGCGCTGGAGGAACGCGTGGTCGGCGCCCACCGCGAACAGCAGGAGCCCGGTCGAGACGGCCACGGCGGCGAGGGTCAGGAGCGACCCCAGCATGTCGTTCCGGCCGCCGCCCCGCAGCAGGCGCCAGGAGAGTTCCACTGCCGTGCGCATCAGGCCGTCCTCTCCAGGGGCGGCCGGACGCGGCCGTCGCGGACCTCCACGACGCGGTCGCACCAGGCCGCCACCGAAGGGTCGTGGGTGACGACGACCAGGGACGCGCCGTTGTGCTTGGTGGCGTCCACGAGCAGCCGCATGGTCTCGTGGCCGGTCGCCTGGTCGAGCGCGCCCGTCGGCTCGTCGGCGAACACGACGGCCGGGAGGGGCGCGAGCGCGCGGGCGATCGCGACGCGCTGCGCCTGGCCGCCCGACAGCTCGCCCGGGCGCCGGTGCTCCAGCCCGTCCAGCCCGAGCGGCCGGAACCAGTCCCGCGCCGCCCGCACCGCCTCCCGCCTCGGCGTCCCGTTCAGCATCAGCGGCAGCGCGACGTTCTCCACCGCGGGCAGCTCGGGGAGCAGCTGCCCGAACTGGAACACGAAGCCGAACCGGCTCCGGCGCAGCGCGCTGCGGGGACGCTCGCCGAGCGTGTCGATCCGCCGGCCGAACAGGTGCGCCTCCCCCGCGTCCGGCTTCAGGATCCCGGCGAGGCAGTGCAGCAGCGTCGACTTGCCCGACCCGGACGGACCCATGATCGCGACGGCCTCGGCGCGGGCCACGGCCAGGTCGACGCCGTCCAGCGCGACGGCCGTCCCGAACCGCTTCACCAGCCCGCGGCCGGACAGGACGGGCTCGTTCACGCCGCCTCCTCCCGCTCTCCCGCCGCGCCCGGCCCGCCGGCCGGACGCAGATCCAGGACGTTGTCCGGCGGACGGGTGCGGCGGCGGTCGCGGACGGACTCGGCGATCTCCATGGCGGGCATCACGACGCCGCCGTAGACCACGAACGCGGCGAACACGGCGGCGAGGGGAACGTAGATCAGGTACATGGCCCCAGCCTGCGCCGCGGCGCCGCCCGGCCGCATCGGACGCGAAGCCGGTACCGGAGGCACCGGATCGGCCGAACGGCCGATCCGGGAGTCCTCACCGGGTCGTACGCTGCCTGAATGTGAGCGACGTCGGGGCACGGCTGGACCGCATCCATTCGGTGGGCGGCTGCCTGGTGCGCGCGGCGTACGCCGGGTTCGCGTCCCTGTACCTGCTGGGGTGCACGGCCGCCGGCATCGGGGACCACTCCGCCCTGTGGATGGTGTTCGTCGCGCTGGTGGCCAACGTCGCGGCGGTCTCCGGGCGCGGCTTCCTGGTGTGGGCGACCGGGGCGGGGGCGCTGTCGGCCCTCAGCACCCTCTGCCTCGGCGCGGTGGTCCGGCCCGAGGCCGGCGCCCCGAGCCTGTTCGCGGAGATCGGCGGCCTGCTGATCGTCATCGCGCGGGTGGTGTGGAAGGCCCGCCGCGACCGGCTCGTCCCGATCGCGGTGCTGCTCGGCGCGGCGGTCCTGGCGACCCCGCTGCGCTGGTCGCCGATCGCGGCGGCCCTGTTCACCGCGCCGCTCGGCATCACCGTGGCGGTCGCGCTCGGTGTCGGCCTCTACCTGCGGGCGCTGGACGCGCGGCGGGCCAGGTCGCTGGCCTCGGCGCGCCGGGACGAGCGGCTGGAGTTGGCCCGCGACCTGCACGACTTCGTCGCCCACCACGTGACCGGCATCGTCGTCCAGGCGCAGGCGGCGCGGTTCACGGCCCGGTCGGGCACCGCGCAGACGCAGGAGCAGCTCGACCGGATGCTCGGCGAGATCGAGAAGGCCGGCACCGAGGCGCTCACCTCGATGCGGCGCATGGTCGGGCTGCTGCGCGACGCCCAGAACGTCAACGCCCCCGACGGGGACGCCCTCCCGGACGGCGGCTCCAGCACCCGTCCCGTCGGCGACCTCGAACGGCTCAGGGATCTCGTCGAGGGGTTCGCCCACCCGCCCGCCGCGCTCACGCTGGAGCCCGGCCTCGGCACGCTGCCACCGGAGGTCGCGGCGTCGGCGCACCGCGTCGTTCAGGAGGCGCTGACCAACGTCCGCAAGCACGCCGCCGACGCCGCTTCCGTGCGGGTCACGCTGGCGCGGGTCGGAGCCGACGTCGAGGTCGCCGTGCGCGACGACGGGCGGGGGCGCGGCGGCAGGCGGCTGCCGTCCGGCGGGTTCGGGCTCACCGGGCTGGGCGAGCGGGTCGGCGCGCTCGGCGGGCGGCTGCACGCGGGCCCGCGCCCCGAGGGCGGGTGGGAGGTCGTCGCACGCCTCCCCGTATCGGACGGATAACCGGGGATGCTGACACAATCGGCAAGGTGACCATCCGCGTACTGATCGCCGACGACCAGGAGATGGTCCGGACCGGGTTCCGGATGATCGTCGACTCGCAGCCCGACATGGAGGTGGTCGGGGAGGCCGCCGACGGCGCCGAGGCCGTCGCGCTGGCCCGCCGCCTGCGCCCCGAGGTGTGCCTGTTCGACATCCGGATGCCGCGGATGGACGGGCTGGAGGCGACCCGCGCCCTCGCCGGCCCGGGCGTCCCCGACCCTCCCCGCATCGTGATCGTCACGACGTTCGACATGGACGAGTACGTCTACGGGGCGCTGCGCGGCGGCGCGGTCGGATTCCTGCTGAAGGACAGCGGGCCCGCGCTGCTGGTGGAGGCCGTCCGCGCGGCGGCGAACGGCGGGTCGCTGGTGTCGCCGTCCATCACCGTCCGGCTGCTGGAGCACCTGGCCCGGCGGCCCGCGCGCCCCGTCCAGCCGCGCGAGCCGCTCACCGAGCGGGAGCTGGACGTGGTCAGGCTCGTGGCGCGCGGCCGGACGAACGAGGAGATCGCCGCGGAGCTGTACGTGTCGCTCTCCACGGTCAAGACGCACCTCGGCAGCGTCAACCGCAAGCTGGAGACGCGGAACCGGGTCGCGACGGCGGCGTGGGCCTGGGAGTCGGGCCTGATGACCTGACGGGCCCGGCAGGGGAACGCAGACGGGGAAAGCGCGGAAGACGGGGGAGGCTCGGCACTGGCACCGGAGTCGATGAACGGACTGCCCGTGACCGTCCTGGTCGTGTGGGTGCTGTGCGCCGCGGGCTGGGGCGCCGTCCTGCTGGCCCTGCGGCGCGGCATGCACGGACCGTCGAGGGGGCCCGCCCTGTTCGCGCACACCGTGACCCCGGCGGGAACCGTACTGCTCTTCTCGCTGATCGGTCTCGGGTCGCTGTACGCGAGCATCGCGCTGGCCGCCGAGTGGTGGGCGCTGCTGGCGGTGACCCGGTTCCGTCCCGAGCGGCTGCTGTCCACAGGTGGCCTCGGGCGCCTCACCGCCTGGGCGGCCGTCGCCGCGGCCGCGACGTGCGCGGTCACCCGGCTCGTGCTCCCCATGTGACGATCTTGTAAGGGCCCGAACTCCCGTTGGGCCGCGCCGGTCAAACGTACGTAGTATCCAAAACAGCCAACAGCAAAGGCCCAGGGGAGGTGGATCATGCCGTGTGCGCTGTGCGGCGACATCATCCCGACCGAGGTCGACCGGTGCCCGGCCTGCGGCGCGTGGGCGCGGCGCCGCGACTTCCGGGCCGTCGGCGTGGCGGTGTTCATGCTGCTCGGCTTCAACGCGTTCGTGGCCCTCGGCTCGGGGATCAGCCTGCTCAGGCTGGCGCAGCCGCTGCACGGAGCGACCCACGACAGCTATGACGCCGCCGCCACCGGCAAGGCCCTCGCCCCCTACGGGGACGTGTTCACGATCGGCGCGATCATGGCCGGGGTCACCGGCCTGCTGTACCTGACCTGGCTGTGGCGGGCGTTCCACCAGTCCCCCGGGCCGCACCGCCACCACCGCGCCTGGGTGCTGCTCGGCTGGTTCCTCCCGGTCGTCAACCTGTGGCTGCCGCCCCGGATGGTCTATGAGGTGTGGGTGAACAGCGGCCGGTACCGGACGGCCGAGCGGCAGGCCGCCGGCCTCGTCGTCGGGGGCTGGTGGGCCTGCGCCCTGCTCGGCCTGGTCCTCGGGCGCGTGTTCACGCACGGCAGCGTCGAGACGCTCGCCGACGCCCGCCTCGACGTGCACGTCGGCGTCGCCGCGGCCGCCTTCCAGGCCCTCGCGGCCGCCCTGTGCATGGCGACCGTCTTCCAGATCACCCGGATCCAGATCACCCGGTGACCCGCGCGGACCGGACGGACCGGACGGCGCGGGTCAGGCGGGAGGGGGCCCGGAGCTTCCCTGGCTGGTGTGCCACAGGGGGGTCCTCGGCGGGCGCTTGACGGCCGGGCCCGCGTGCCCGATGTCGGAGTACGGCGACATCGCGAACCCCGTGGGCTGGACGACGCGGCGGCCCACGGGGCGGCTCCGGCCGGGCGGGCCCGCCATGGCCGCGCGGACGGCGTCCGGGCCGCCGCGGCGCCACTCCTCGTGCAGGGCGTTCAGGTCCCAGCAGGCGTTCGCGGTGATCGAGACGGCGCGCTCCCCGGCGCGGCGGAGCCTCCCCCGGGCGACGAGCAGCCAGGAGCCGAACACGGTGGCGGCGCACCTGTCCTGCACCGACTCGAAGAACGTGAGGTCGACCGGGCCGGACGCGTCGTCCAGCGTGGCGAAGATGACGCGCTGCCCCGACCTGACCGCCGGGGTCTGCGTCGCGACCTTGACCCCGGCGACGAGGACCTCGCTCCCGTCCGGGCGTCCCGGCAGGTCGGCGGCGCGGACGACGCCGAGCCCGGCCAGCAGCCCGGCGTAGAAGGTCATGACGTGCCGGCTCACGTCCATGCCGAGGATGTCCAGCTCCGCCTCGACCACCTCGGCGGGCGTCATCGGCGGCAGCCCGCCCGCCGGGATCTCCTCCGCCAGGCCCGTCTCCGCGGCCGCCGGAATCTCGTCGCCGTCCTCGCGGCCGAGGGGGAGCTGGCCCTCCGGGACCCGCGCGGGAAGGGCGGTGACCCGGTCGAGGGCGCCGACGCGGCACAGCAGGTCGCGGCGCGGGACGCCCTCGTGGAGGGCGTCGAACGCGCCCGCCAGGACCAGCCGCTCGGCGATCGGGCGCGACACCCGGGCGCGGCGCCAGAAGTCGGTCAGCGACCGGTACGGCCGGGCCTCGGCGATCCTCCCGATCTCGGCGTCGGAGATGCCCCTGACCTCGCTCAGCGCCACCCGGATCCCGGGCGGGCCGCCCGCCGGGACGGGTTCGGCGCGCCAGTCGGCCTCCGAGCGGTTGACGTCCAGGGGGAGGATCGGGACGCCGAAGTGCCGGGCGTCATCGAGGATGACCCGCTTGGGGTACATGCCGGGGTCGTGGGTGAGGACGCCGGCGTAGAAGGCGGCCGTGTGGTGCCGCTTCAGCCAGGCCGACTGGTAGGTGGGCAGCGCGAACGACGCGGCGTGGGCCTTGCAGAAGCCGAACGCGCCGAACGCGGTCAGCATCCGCCACACGCGCTCGACCGTCGCCCCGTCGTACCCGCGCGCCAGGGCCCGCTCGTGGAACCAGGCGCCGACCACGGCCTGGCCCCGCTCGTGGTTCAGGCTCCGCCGCGCCGCCTCCGCCTTGGACAGGCCGCAGCCGGTCATCACGTCGATGACGCGCAGCACCTGCTCGTGGAAGACGACCACGCCGAGGCTCTCCCGCAGCGCGGGTTCGAGGTCGGGATGCGGGTAGTCGGGCTCCCGGTTCCCGGCGCGGGCCTCCAGGAACGGCGTCACCATGTCGGAGTTGACCGGCCCGGGGCGGAACAGCGAGATGTCGATGACCAGGTCGTCCAGGTCGCGGGGCTGGAGCCGGCCGATCAGCTCCCGCTGGCCGGGCGACTCGATCTGGAAGCAGCCGAGCGTCCGGGACGTGCGCACCAGCGCGTACGTCTCGGGGTCGTCGCGCGGGACGTCCTCCAGCGCGACCGCCTCCCCCGTCACCCGGGCGACCTCCGCCACCGCGTGCGCCATCGCCGACTGCATCCGGACGCCGATCACGTCGAGCTTGAGCAGCCCCATCGCCTCGACGTCGTCCTTGTCGAACTGGCTCATCGGGAACCCCACGGCGGCGCGCTCGACGGGGACCCGGTCCCGCAGGCCCGGGTTCGACAGCAGGACGCCGCACGGGTGCATGGCGATGTGGCGGGGCAGCCCGTCCAGGCGCTCGGCGATCCGGAACAGCACCTCCAGGCGTTCCGACGCCAGGTTGCTCTGCCGGAGCTCCGGCAGGTCGTCCAGGGCCGCCCGGATCTGGTTCGCCCGGATCCGCGGGAACGCCTTGGCGATCGCGTCGATCTCGTGCGGCGGGAGCCCGACGGCGTTGCCGACGTCGCGCAGCGCGCTGCGCGCCCGGTAGGTCTCCATCATCGACACGCACGCCGTGGCGTCCGCGCCGAACCGGTCGAACAGCGCCTGGTAGGCCTCCAGCCGGCGGGCCGACTCCACGTCCAGGTCGATGTCGGGCAGGCCCTCGCGGCTGTCGGCGAGGAACCGCTCCATCACCAGGTCGTGCCGCAGCGGGTCCAGGTCGCCGATGCCGATCAGGTAGTTGACCAGGCTGCCCGCGCCCGAGCCGCGGATCGCGCAGCGGATGCCGCGCGCCCTGATCAGCGCGGCGGCGTCGGCGACGGTGAGGAAGTACGGCGCCAGGCCCTTGCGCCCGATCACCCCGAGCTCGTGGTCGAGCCGGGCCGCGGCCTCCCCCGACCCGGCGAGCCCGCGCCGCGCCATCCCCTCCGCGCACCGGGCGGCGAGCCGGGCGTGCGGGTCGCCCTCGACGGCCGGCAGGTGGACCTCGTCCGTGCCGAGGTCGCGGCCGGGATCGAGGACGCAGCGCTCCGACAGCCGCCGGGTGGCCGCGAGCAGCGCGCCGGCCTCGTCCGGGCCGCAGCTCCGCTCCGCGACCCGGCGCATCTCGGGGATCGACTTCAGGTACGCCTGGCCGGTGCGGTCGTCCAGGTGCCGCCGGTCGAGCGGGACCAGGCGGCGCGTCACGTCCAGGACCTGCGCGACCGGGTGGTCGGACGGGTCCAGGTAGCGGACGGCGTTGCCCAGCACGGCGGGCGCCCCGGCCTCGCGGGCGAGCGCGAGCATCCGCGCCGCCCGGGGCCCGTCGCCCCTGTCGCGGTGGTCGACAATCTCGATCATGGTCTCGGCGGCGGCGCGCCACGCCGCGAGCCGGGCCGCCGCCACGTCCGGGCGCCGCCCGGTGAGGGCCCGGCCGACGTCCGAGGCCGGGCCGAGCAGGACGATGAGGCCCTCGGCGTGCGCGGCGACCATCTCCCTGGTCACCAGCGGGCGGCCGCGCTCGCCCGCCGCGTGCGCCGCCGTCACCAGCCGGCACAGCGACCGCCATCCGGCGCGCCCCTCGGCGAGGACGACCACGCGCTCCTCCCCGGTGGAGGCGACCCTGAGGTCGGCGCCGACGACGGCGCCGATCCCCGCGTCCGCGCATGCCCGGACGTGCCGGACGGCGCCGTACAGGCCGTCGCGGTCGGTCAGCGCCAGCGTCTCCATGCCGAGGACCGCCGCGCGCTCCGCCAGCGCCTCGGGCGGCGCGACGCCGAACCGGAGCGAATAGGACGAAGCGACATGAATATGCACGTCAGTCCCATACCCGGGATAGCAGCCAACTGTCGGCGGCCACGTCATAACGCAGCTCGTAGACGCCGATCTCCCGGTCCGGGGTCGCCTCGATCCGCCAGAACTCCCGCTCGCCGGCGGCCTCGCCGTCCGGATGCCGCTCCCGCCACCAGTCGCGGGTGGTGACCCAGTGCTCCAGCACCCGCCGGACGGTGTAGAGCCGGCCACGCCAGACGAACCGGACCGGACGGCCGTCGCTCACCCAGACGTCCACCGGATCGCCGAACACGCGCGTCATCTGCCTCCCCCTCGCGCTCGCCGCACGGGGGAAGGAGCATGCGGACCTCGTTCTCGAACAAACGTTCGGAACGGAGTCTAGGGAACCCCGGCCCCGGGGAGCAAGGCGGGGTCAGCCGAGAAGGGCGCGGACATGGTCGGCGACCTCGCCGGGCCGGGCCGCGTCGGCCATGCCGCCGGCGGGCCACAGGTAGTACCAGCCGTCGCCGCACGGCGTGGCGAGGACGATCACGTGGCGTCCCGCGCCCGGCGCATAGACGGCCAGCAGGGACTCCCCGGGCCCGGCGAACCGCCAGGACAGGCCCCGGGCCTCGACCTCGCGCGCGAGCGCCGCGAGGTGACGCCGGCGCGTCTCGGCGATCTCCCGCCCACCGACTACAGACACATCAGCCGCCTCAGCTGGTCCGAGCCGCCGGCATGACCTTGAGCTACCTTCCGGCGACGGTTGGTGACCGCTCCTCAGCATGACTCCGATCCGGCCGCCGTGCGGGGAGAATCCCAAGAGTGGGGACGGGTGTACCCCGCCCGCTAGGGGATGGTCCGCAGAAGCGGTGTAACGCGCCGTCCGGATACGGGCCAATCACCGCGCAGGTGGTTTCCGGTCCCCGGAACCTGGCCCGCATACGGAGGCTCCGTCCGTGATAAAAGCCTCTGTGAGGCGGGCGCCGCCCGCGTCAGCCAAAGAAGAAGGAGCGAGCCGATGAGCGCCGTCCCCGCCGGCGACCCGTCAGGCCACACACACCACCGTGCCCAGGGGCACGGTCCGGAGCAGGGCCGCGCTCTGGCCGGGCTGCGCGAGCGCAAGAAGCAGCGGACCCGCCTCGCGCTCATCGACGCGGCTCTGGACCTGTTCCTCGCCCAGGGGTACGAGGCGACCACCATCGACGAGATCGTGGCGGCGGTGGAGGTGTCGCAGCGCACCTTCTTCCGCTACTTCGGCACCAAGGAGGACGTGGTCACGAGCTTCCTCACCGAGCACGACCAGGTGCTGGAGGAGGCCCTCGCTGCCCGCCCGCCCGAGGAGCGGCCGTTCACCGCGCTGTTCGAGTCGCTGCGCGTCGTCCTGCGGACGATCGCCGAGAGCGACCCGGCCGACGGCGCCCGGTTCCGTCGCGTCCGGCAGGTCATCGAGGCGACGCCGTCGCTGATGGCGGCGCAGATGGCGCGCTACTCCGCGTCGGCGGAGGCGCTCGCCACCGAGATCGCGCGCCGCGAGGGCGTCGACATGGAGCAGGACCTGCGGCCGCGGATCGTCGTGTCGTTCTACCTGGCCGCGACCAAGGTCGCCTTCGAGGACTGCGCCCGCCACGACATCTGGGACGCCGGGACGGTCGCGGCCCGCGTGGAGGAGGCCGTGACGCTCGTCAGCCGGACCATGCGCGACTGGGTGTGAACGCCCCCGCCGGCGGAATAGCCCGCGGGGGCGCCGGGGTTCTCCGGGAGCGTCCCGCGAACCGACCCGTCAGGAGAACGACATGCGCGCGATCGTCATCACCCGCACCGGCGGCCCCGAGGTCCTGGAGGCGTCCGAGCGCCCCGACCCGGAGCCCGGACCGGGCGAGGTGCTGATCGACGTCGCGGCGGCCGGGGTCAACTTCATCGACGTGTACTACCGGACGGGCGCCTACCCGCAGGAGACCCCCTACACGCCGGGCGTCGAGGCGGCCGGGACGGTCGCGGCGGTCGGCGAGGGCGTCCGCGAGTTCTCGGTGGGCGACCGCGTCGCGTGGGCGAACGTGCAGGGCGGCTACGCGGAGAAGGCCGTGGTCCCCGCGGACAAGGTCGTCCCCGTCCCCGGCGGGGTGAGCCTGGAGGACGCGGCCGCGTCGCTGCTGCAAGGCATGACCGCGCACTACCTGACGAGGTCGACGTATCCGGTCCGGGAGGGCGACACCGTCCTCGTGCACGCGGCGGCGGGCGGGATGGGCCTGCTGCTCACGCAGGCGGCCGTCTCCCTCGGCGCCCGGGTGATCGCGACGGCGTCCACCCCGGAGAAGGAGAAGCTGGCGAAGGACGCGGGCGCGGACGCCACGATGGGCTACGACGGGTTCCCCGAGCGGGTGCGGGAGCTCACCGGCGGCGAGGGCGTCGCCGTCGTGTACGACGGCGTCGGGGCGCCCACGTTCGACGGGAGCCTGGAGAGCCTCCGGCGGCGCGGCACCCTGGCCCTGTACGGCGCGGCGGGCGGCCCGGTCCCGCCGTTCGACCCGCAGCGCCTCAACCGGGCCGGATCGGTGTTCCTGACCCGGCCGTCCCTCGCCCACTACGTCGAGGAGCGCGAGGAGCTGCTGGAGCGCGCCGCAGACGTCTACGGGTGGGTGGAGTCCGGGGCCGTGAAGGTCCACGTCGGCCGCCGCCACGACCTCGCCGAGGCCTCCGCGGCGCACGCCGACCTGGAGGCGAGGCGCAGCACCGGCAAGCTCCTGCTGATCCCCTGACGTCCCGCCCGGCGCCGCGGCCTCCCCTAGGCTGGCCCCGGACGAACGATCTCTCAAGGAGCGCCGCCCGCCATGACGACGTACGCCGCCGGACCGCTGGAGCACGACGAACCCCGTGTCCTCGGCCCGTACCGCCTGCTCGGGCGGCTCGGCCGCGGCGGCATGGGGACGGTCTACCTGGCCGCCGAGCCCGACGGCCGGCGGGTCGCGGTGAAGGTCGTCAACCGGGAGCTGGCCGGGGAGCCGGCGTTCCTCGCCCGGTTCCGCCGCGAGGTGACCGCGGCGCGGCGCGTCCACCGGTTCTGCACCGCGCCCGTGATCGACGCCGAGCTCGACCAGGACCCGCCGTACATCGTCACCGAGTACATCGACGGGCCGAGCCTGGAGAAGGCCGTCACGGACAAGGGGCCCCTGCCCGGCTCCGACCTGGAGGGCCTCGCGGTCGGCGTCGCCACCGCGCTCGCCGCCATCCACGGCGCCGGGATCGTGCACCGCGACCTCAAACCCGCCAACGTCCTGCTGTCGTCCACCGGCCCCCGCGTCATCGACTTCGGCATCGCCCGCGCCCTCGACGCCGCCGACGGCCCCACCCGCACCGGCCAGTTCGTCGGGACGCCGTCCTACATCGCGCCCGAGGTGCTGCGGGGAGAGCCGGTCGAGCAGGCGTCGGACGTGTTCGCGTGGGGCTGCGTCGTCGCCTACGCCGGGACGGGGCGCCCCCCGTTCCAGAGCGGCACCGTCGCGGAGACGTTCCGCCGCATCGAGCACGAGGAGCCCGACCTCACCGGCCTCGACCCGCGGCTGCGCGAGGTCGTCGCCGCCGCGCTCGGCAAGGACCCGCGCGACCGTCCGACGGCGCGGCGGCTGCTGACCCTGCTCGTCGGGCAAGAGAAGGCCGACCTCACGCAGGCCGTGGAGACGATCTCGGCGTCGTGGCGGGGGCCGGATCCGGACGCGGAGCCCGCCGCCGAGCCGGACGGCGCGCGCCCGGCGGCCGTCGAGGTCCCGGCTCCGAGGCCCGCGCCGGAGGCCTCCGCCCCGGCGGCCGCGGCGGCGCGCGAGCCCGGCCCGGACGAGGAGACGGTCCTCGTCGACCTGCCGTTCCCGGCCGCCTGGCGCGGCCCGCGGCGCTGGCTCACCCTGCTCAGGGGCCTGCTGGTGGTCCCGCACCTGGTCGTGATGCTGATCATGTACGCGGTCCTGGTGGTCGTCCTGCCGCTCAGCTGGCTGGTCATCCCGTTCACCGGCCGGTACCCCCGCGCCCTGTACGCGCTGGCCGTCGGCTGCCAGCGCTGGTCCAGCCGGGTCGTGGCGTACGCGTTCGGGCTCACCGGCGAGAAGCTTCCGCCGTTCCGCACCCTTCCCCGCGCCCGCCGCACGAACTGAACGCGCTGTCGACTCCGCGCGTCCGAATAACCGTGGACCGCTAGGGTTCTACGACAAAGACTCCCGAATCCCCCTCAGGATCACGATGACCACGCACGCAGGAGAGAACGGGGAGACCCTGCGCCCCGGCGACCCCGCTGAGCTCGGCCCCTACACGCTGGTCGGGCGGCTCGGCCGGGGCGGCATGGGGACGGTCTACCTCGGCGAGGACCGCACCGGCCGCCGCGTCGCCGTAAAAATGATCAACCGGGAGCTCGCCGGGGAGGGCACGTTCCGGGAGCGGTTCCGCCGCGAGGTCACCGCCGCGCGGCAGGTCCGCCGCTTCTGCACCGCGCCCGTGATGGACGCCGAGCTGGACACCGACCCCCTGTACGTCGTCACCGAGTACATCGAGGGCCCGAGCCTGGAGAGCGCCGTCGCCGAGCGCGGCCCGCTGCCCGGCTCCGACCTGGAGGGCCTCGCGGTCGGCGTCGCCACCGCGCTGGCCGCCATCCACGGCGCCGGGATCGTGCATCGCGACCTCAAACCCGCCAACGTCCTGCTGTCCTCCACCGGCCCCCGCGTCATCGACTTCGGCATCGCCCGCGCCCTCGACGCCGCCGACGGCCCCACCCGCACCGGCCAGTTCGTCGGAACCCCGAACTACCTGCCGCCCGAGCTGCTGCGCGGCGAGCAGGTCTCGCCCGCCTCCGACGTGTTCTCGTGGGGCTGCGTCGTCGCCTACGCCGGGACCGGGCGCCCCCCGTTCGCGGGCAGCACCGTTCCGGAGATCTTCTACCGCGTCGTCCACGAGGAGCCGAAGCTCGACGGGCTCGACCCCGGCCTGCGCGACGTCGTCGCCGCCGCGCTCGACAAGGACCCGCGCCGGCGGCCGACCGTCCAGGACCTGCTCGGACGGCTCGTCGGCAACGGCCAGGCCGACCCGGCGAGGCTCGCCGAAACCGTCCAGGCGAGCTGGCACGGACCCGCGAGCGAGCCGACCGTCCAGCCCCGCACGGCTGCGGCCATACTGGAGCGCTGCGAAACCGGCGACCACGATGGCTTGGAGCACCGCCCACACCGCCCCGACAGTGCTCAGCGAGAA